>JAJFVK010000009.1 GCA_021371795.1 Planctomycetaceae bacterium
CGGAAGTTATTAACCGCATTTTTGTCTGCGCTGCTGAAAATTTATGAGATTTTTGTAAGATTGGCGGTGCACAAAGCCAAAGTATCCGTAACATAGGACGCGACTTTGCAATTAAAACCCACTTTTTCAGGGACGACTATATTAACCCATTAAAAATAATGAGGTTGCAATTCAAGACACGATTTAAACGCTGATAATTAAGTTTTGAGTCTTGAGTTCTTAGTTTTGAGTTGTGGAATCGGAAGAATTATAAAATAGCTTTAAAAACTTCTTGCAAAACACAAATCAATTTGTGTTTTACAAAAATAAAAGCGGAGCCCCAGAGACGATTTTTAGATACCGATTAACACTGTTATAAAATACGCATATCAAAGCACGAAACAAATTCACAATAAAATACCGTTAATTACTCTGTTCACTATTTTGACGTTGCTGCGTCCATAACAGATAAGGCGTAACACCAGCATCACACAAAACGTTTACGCAAGTACAGGCTTTTGAAAGGAAAATTACCCTTAGAACAGGAATAGCCAAACCGAGCAACCATCCTACATAAGGTATCCATCCCAATATATTTAATATTGGAATTGTTAAGCCAAGACCAGTCGACATTAGTGGCACATTAAGCTGTCTTTCGATAACTATTTTATTGTAATCCTTAGCCCATCCCCAGTAAACCTGAAATTCCCAGTATAGACTGAACACAGGTATAAATAAAAATCCAACGGCCTTGCCTGGAGTTGTTCTCGCAGATGGGCCACCTATTGCCGCCCACATTTTATACACCACAATCATTTCCACGACCAGTGCAACAAGAAGGAAAATAAAGCCCAGTAGTCCGGAACACAGCCACACTACTGCTACTACAGGAGAATAATGAGATGTATCCTCCAATGCAAACAACCCCATGGACAATGCCAACAACAACCAACCAAGCACAACACCTGATATATAAATACCCATATATAACCATGTACGCACCTTTTGCATTTGTCCCATCCTTAAAAATTATATCATTAACATTTTTTGTTTTTATTTGCTTTTTGAATTGCTTCGATATCTGCCAAATCTTTCAACCGGCCGGACGCTTTTTTGTTTGCGATGAATTCTTCTTTGCCGAGATAGAAAACATTCACATCGCCATATTGGCCTGCTATTTTTCCTCTTGAAGCGGTCTGCCAATCCACGCCGCTGATAGACATAATAATATCTATGCGAACAGGCGGATAGCCCAGTTGAATTATATTGTCAGGTTTTAAAAAATCAGCCTCTGTAAAATTCAAAGACGCAAAACCAAAATCACTTAACGCAGCAAGAATTTTTTTTGCGTTTTCAATGTCCGGCTTTATAAGCAAATCTATATCGCCGGTGAAACGAGGCGCACCGTGAAAAGCCAATGCAAAACCACCGACAACCAAATATTCAACTTTGTGAGCGTTGAATAATTCGAGCAACTCTTTGTAGTCTTTCTGTATTTCCATACATTTGTCTTCTTAAAATTTCGACGGCCTCTACGCGCTCTTCTGGCGTTTTGGAAAGCCAATACTCAAGGTTCTGGCCAATCTCCGAATCCTTCAAATTCTTTTTTGTTACCGTCTTTTTATCCATACAAACATTATACCTGTCTGAATATTTTTTGGAAAGCGGAAAAAGACACGAAAGAAAATTAAGATTGAAGATTGGTTCCGGGGATGAGGGTTATGCGCTTCCGTACCGGAAGCGGCTAAACAACCGGTCGAATAAATCGACCGGCTAACCGATGCGAATTCCCACCTATGCGTAAATGACATAAGAGCAAATATACTAACTTCTATTGATTCCTTATCATTATCGCTTTTTTGTTTTCTTTTAGTTCTAAATTTTTTTGCCAATTTTGTTTGCCGGATTCGAGGCTGCGGGCAAAGCCGTATTTCACGCCGTCGGCTTCATCGTAAATTTCACTGCCGCAGCGGTAATCGCTTTTGTGATATTGGCCGGTAATCGTCGCATAGTACCAGCGCAACGGAAATTTGTGCTCGGCAATCGCAGGGTCGGCGTGGGTTATGTCCACGTTATACGCATTTGTGAGATTTATCTCCGTTACGCCTAACGTAATATCCTTTATATAATAATGCTCAATCCATTTGACTTTCGTATTCTCCAATCTGCCAAGCTGCGACTGGTCGGAACCTTTCGGAACATACGCATCGAGAAACGTCAGGTGAATTCGCGTCTGCGTCTGCTTTTCAATCGCTTTGGCTGCACTATCGATAACCCAACAGCCTGCCGAATGGCCGATTAAATGGATATGCTCGAAATTTCCCAATGCCAATATCGCTTTGGCAAGTTGCGGGCCGGCGAAATCACGAGCATACTGAACAGAACTTACAGCGTTCAAAACCATTGCTCCATCACGCCATTCGAAGTATCCGCAGAGCCATTCATTGCTGTCGGCTTTCGTTTTTATCGCAGATGCGATGTCTTCGGCTAATTGCCCCTTTGCGCCGTCGAACCAGCCGTGTGTAACTATTACAATATTTTTTCTGTCTGACGGAACTTTAATCTGGGTACCAATTATAAGATTCGGCTCGCTATTTTTCTTCTTGTCAACAATTGAAATGATTCCGTTTTCCCGCTGTTTGATTTTCAGGGTGTTGGCGAAACAATCGCAGCAGCATAACATTGCAAAGAATAAAACTAAATATCTTTTCATCGTTTTATACCATAATAAAAACCGCGTGGGCTAAAGCCCACACTACGAATTCAAATTAAAAATCAAAATTTTGGAATTGTTGTTTTTACGAACCCGGCCAAAGTGTTGGCCGGGCTAAACACGATTTATTTACTCTGATGATTGTTATATTTTCTTTTTTATTGCCGCGATTTCTTTTAATTTTCCAAAGTTTATTTTTCCAGAACCCAACATCGGCATCGCATCTATTTCGATAAAATTCTCTTTTCGAGGCTTTGCGATGTTCGGCAAATCACTCTTGGCTGTAATATCATATAACTTTTCCGCAGGACCCGCCGTCATAACATAAAATACAATCAGTTCCTCGCCCTTCTTTTCGTCTTCGACAGCCGTTACAGCAACAACCGGTTCTGTCGCGGCGAGCGATTCGGTCAAAACCTGCTCAATCGCTCCATGCGGAACCATCTCGCCGCCAATCTTGCTGAATCGCGAAAGTCTATCCGTAATAGTAATGAAACCATCGTCGTCAATCTTCGCGATATCGCCGGTGTTGTACCAGCCGTCGTGAATAACGCCTGCCGTTTTTTCAGGGTCATTAAAATAGCCGAGCATAATATTCGGGCCCTTTATCATCAGCAGACCTTGTTCATCTGTGCCCATCGGCTCACCTGTTTCGATGTTCACAATTTTCGCCGCGATACCTGGCAGCAGATTGCCAACCGAACCTTGCTTTGTGCCAATCTGCGTTACAGCGTTAATCGACACATCCGGAATATTCAGTGAAACCACAGGCGAAAGTTCCGTTGCGCCGAAACCTTCGACCGGACGAATTCCAAATTTTTCCTGGAACGCGTCAATGATTCTCGGCTTTAATTTTTCCGCACCGCCGGCAACGATTCGCAGGCTCGTAAAATCCTCGCGCTCGGCACGGCGGATATAAGTTGATAAAAACGTCGGAGGCGCGAACATTATCGTCGAGCGGTTTTCACGCACGCTTTTGGCGACTGCCTGGCCGTCAAGAGGATTAGCGATATATGAAACTGAAACGCCGCTGGTCAACGGCATCCAACAGCCGCAGGTTAAACCGAACGAATGGAAGAACGGCAACGCACCGCACATATCGTCGCCTTTGCGAATCATCACAACCATTCGCACGCCTTCGATGTCCGAGATGATATTATGATGCGAAAGCATTACGCCTTTTGGTTTGCCGCTGGAGCCGGAGGAGAAAATTATCGTCGCAAGTTCGTCGCCGCCCTGCTTCATCGGTTCGGCAAGCAAACGTATCGGCATAAATCTTGCCTTGAGATACGCTCTGATTTTTTCCTTTTTAGTAATTGTCGCGATGATGTCCTCAAGGTAAATAATTTTATCGCTCTCGAAATTCATCTGCACTTTTTCGGCGAATTTGCGGGACGAAATTATATGTCTGATTCCGCACTGGTTAATCGCAAAATTTATATTCTCCTGACCGGCTGTAAAATTCAGATTTACCGCGATTCTGTTGGTCAGCGTAATCGCAAGATTTGTAAGCGCAGCTCCGGCCGAGGCCGGCAAAATCACGCCGAGCTTTTCGCCTTTGGTCGTCATCTTCTTAATTTTTTCGCCGAGAACGAGTGAACTGATAAATGTCATACCGTAATTCAGTAATTTTCCTGTGGAATCGGCGATGGCTTTTTTACGCCAGTTTTTTCGCGCGGCCTTGATGAACTGATAATTCAGCGAACGGGTCGGCGATTTTCTGCCGTTGAAATAATCGCACGAAAGCTCGGCGACCTTCTGGCGAACAATATGCGCTGAAGAATCCGCAGGCAAAGGCTGCCCGAAATGAATCGTCAGCGGATACGGGAAATCCTTTGGCAGCATCGAAAGCGGTCTACCACCATAATAACTGAATGTGCTGCCCCACACTCCGCCAAGATAAACTGGAATAATCGGCGCATCGGAGCCCTTCATTATCCGCTCGAAGCCTGCCTTGAAGCCTGCCATCATTCCGCTGCGCGTCATAATGCCCTCGGCGAAAATACAGACCATGAAACCCTCGTCGAGCGCTTTTCTGGCGAGATGAAAAGATTCTATTAACTGGCGAGGCGGGTCTGTCGAAGAAATTGGAATCACCCTCATCAATTTCACAAACGGCAGAACCCACCATTTTTTGTAATACTTTTTTTCGATAACAAACCTGATTCTGCGCTGGCCGGTCGCAAGCAGCAGAAACGCATCGACATACGAGACATGATTACTGACAAGCAGTGCGCTGCCTTTGACCGGTACATTTTCTGCACCGACAACTTTAATCTTGTAACAAAATCTTGTCAGAAGCACCGCGATGAAACGTGCGAGAAAATCCGGCAGCATAAATATCGTCGCAAGAGCGGGCACGAGCGTAATTATGCCAAGCACCATGAACATCTGCGAAGCGGATAATTTAAAAATACTGTTCAATACGTAAATCAGTACGCTTGCCAGCAGTACGCCAATCCAGCCGAGGAAAGCGGAAGCTGCGAGAATCTGGCCGCGTTTGGCCGCGGGACTGCGAAGCTGAATAAACGTGTCAATCGGCACAATGAAAAGGCCGGCGCTTACGCCCATTATGAACACCAGCAGAATCATAATATAAAAATGCGGAACAAAACCAAGGCCAATCGATGAAATTGTCAAACCAACCGCGCCGAGCGGCACAATTCCAAATTCCACATCACGGCCGGAAAGACGCCCCGCCCAAACGGAGCCGACGCCAATGCCCGCTGCGGTAATGACGAACAAATATGCGCTTTCTGTTTTGCTCAAGCCCAGATTGCTCATACCATACGGAATGAGATTAGAATAGATGAATCCGCCAATGAGCAGAAAATATGCTGACGCGGCGACGGCGAGGAGCAAATCCTTATCGCCGCTGATTTCCTTGAGCGTTCGCCAGATGTCTTTGCCGAAGATAACTGACGAACGCGCATCCGAACCGACAGCAATAGTTTTTTTGATTTGCAGACTTGCCGTAAAACCCAGCACCGCAATGACGATACAGGCTGCGCCTGCCATCGCAAAATTCTCGCCGGTAATCTGCGACATAAACGGCCCCATCGCTGTGCCGATAACAATCGCAAGATACGTCAGTGCTTCGAGAAGACCGTTTGCCTTTGAAAGTTTTTCGTGCTCGACAAGCTCGGGCAAAATACCGTATTTGGCAGGGCCGAAAAACGCGCTCTGTGCAGCCATTAGAAACAGAACACAATAAAGACCCAACTGACTGCCAAGCAAAAACGAGATGACGCCCGCGGTCATTATCACAATTTCAGCGAATTTCGCCAAGACGACGATTCTGCTTTTGCTGTACTTGTCGGCGAGTTTGCCCGCATACGCCATAAAAATCAGAAACGGTATAACAAATATCGCACTTGCAAGCGAAGTAACCTTCGCGGCGGACTGGTCGCCCTGAACGCCAATCAAAAAGAAAATCACCAGCAACTTGAAAATGTTATCGTTCAACGCACCCAAGAACTGCGTTGCGTTAAACCATTTGAACGAATTGTTTACAGTAGCCACAAAGACACCAAGACACAAAGGTTTTTATTTCTTTATTTACTTTTACTGTAGCCACGAAGGCACAAAGACACGAAGAAAATATTTTTTAAGGAATTATTTTCCCTGCGTTAATCTTTCTTTTCAGAGTCATTTAAAAACAACGTATCGAAAAAACCGTTTTTTCTTAAATACTGGTACAAATACGAAACGCCGACCAGCGTAATGCCTGTCATCAGGAACGCGGCGACACGATAAATATTTTTAATCTCGTGCGTATCAACTAAAAATACTTTTAACAGCAGAACGCCAAAAATCATAAAACTGATATAGCGAAGGAATCTATTGTTCCGCAAGAAGCCAAGCACCATTAAAACAAATGCGTAAACCGCCCAGGCAATCGAAATGCACATCTGTGCCATAAACTGCCAGTTTGTAATATATTCGCCATCAAGTGTTTTGTGCTGCCAGTAAAGATATATTTCCATTGTAAGAATAATCCACAACATAATTACGCCAGTGATTGAAAAGATGGTTTTAAATATCTTGTCGCTACTTGTAAATCTTGCGGCAAGAAATAAACCAGTTATAAACACTGCGGTAATCAGGAAATTAATATTCAAAAAGATTCTGAATTCAGTATGCTGCAAAAACTGATAACTTAACATAGTAAATACCGAACCAGTTATCGCCAAACCAACAGCTATGATTTTTGGGAAAATGCCTTTTGGGGCAAGCGGTCGAACCACAAATAACAATATACCCACAGCCAAAATAACGATATCGCCTCTAATAAGTTTATCGTCCGGCAGACTAATACTGTCACCGCAATAAAACACCCATTGAAAAGCAACTGCAAGCAAGAACAATGACCCCAATGCGATATAAAGGATTTGCGAACCAACATCTGAAATTTTTCTGTACCTGATTTGATAAATCAGCATAACTGCCAAAAATACCAGAATTATTGCAAAGTCAACATTCTTAAACACTGGTTTTGGAAAAGGATTATTACATATTGCCATACAACAAAATACAGCACTTGCGATAATCAACACCCACGATAAAACTTCTGAAAATTTTCCTTCGGGTTTAATAAATCTTGGCATAAACATTATCAGCATACCGGCGAAAATAATCAATTGTCCGGTTTGTTCACTCATATAATTTGTTTTACACGCAGACCACTCCATCCAGCAGGCGGCAAACAATAAAATCATCGATATGCCGTAAAGGATTTGCGTTAATACCGCGTAACTGCTTTCGGTTTTGTTTTTACGGTACATTAAATGGATCACAAAAATGGATGCGGATACGAGTGCCCATCTTCCAAATTCCACATTAAGAATAAAATTCTCTCTGTGTGTCGGCATATCGACAAGCAGGCAAATTATGCTGCCGGTCATAACGATTAAGCCCGCGGCTTGTGTTAAAATGCTCTTGTATCGCAAACCAATGTACGAAAGCACCGCTGCCTCAAGTGCCCACGTAACTGTTGTCGCATCCAATTTGAAATACAGCGGCACGGCAAGCGTAACACAGAAAATGCCAATCGCCTGCAAACTCATCCGCAGATTAATATCCTCTTTGCAGCGTTTATATACTATCGCGGCAAGCATCAAATGAGCAGCCGCCATTGTCAGAGACATCAACGCAAGGTAATCCCTGAACCAGTCGAACAGAATCGCGGAAAAGAAATATAATGTTACGGCCGCGTTGGCAAGAATCAGGCAGACTTCTTCGGTACGTGCCTTTGTCTTTTTGGTAATGCTGTAAAGAACCGGCATAACTAAATAAATCGTCGAAAAAACTCCAAGCCAGCCAAGCACAAACAAAATTTCGCTCGTCGTCAGTGCCCCGCCTTTGGAGAGCGTGGCGTAAATCATGGAACTGTAAAACCATCTTGCGAAAAGGCCGAAAGTGCCGGCGAAGGCAAGCAGATTTATCACACGCCATCTGCGGTAATATGCGCAGACCATCGCACCTGCACCGAGAATCAAAACATAAACAAACAACGGCGTCGGGTGAACAACTTTCAATAGAACCATCGCGGGCGTCGTGAATCCGCCAAGCAAACTCAAAAACGCAATCAGCAATTCATCAAGCACAACGGCATACACCATCGCGCCGATAGTTATGATGCTCGCGGCGGTGCAGGCGGGAATGTAGCCGATTAAATTGTAAATCTGATATGCCGAGAAGACCGCGGCGTAAAGAATCGCAAAGCCCATTGCTGTAACACCCTTTGCGACAAAGCCGAAGCCCTGACGGCGTGTGATTTCGCCGGCCAGCAGCGCGATTAGTCCGAAAATTGTAACGGCGATGACTCTGCCCTGCGGACCCATCGAGAAATTATCATAAGCAAATTTCAAAAAGAATCCGACGCCAACGAAAACCGTAATAATGCCGGCGACGAGCAGCCATCGTGTGCCGATTTTCTGCTCCAACACTCCTATTTCTCTGCTGCGTTCTCTTTTTTCGTGTTTGATGTATTTATCGAACTCGGTTTCAATATGCTGCGGTTCTTTCGGCTGCTCCTGAACAGTGAACACAGGCAGCGGCGGAGGTACGGGCTTTTCGCTTTCCGATTTTTCAACGGGAATCGCGGGAATTTCCGGAATTTTAGGCTCTATTGGTTTTGGTTCGTAACCAATTCTCTGCCGCGGCTGCGAAGCGGATTTCTCACTTGCCTTGTTTAATGCGATGATGGAAATTATCAAGGCAATCGGGCCGGTCAAGACACACAGCGTTTTAAGCATCGACCAATACATAAAGCATTCCATAGTTTAGTCCTTGTATAAACTTGATATATTAAATATCAAAATGCAAAAATCAAAATGACAAATTAAAATTCAAAAATAATATGCCGAAGGCATTCCACAATCCCCGCCTGCGCGAGGACAAGTTTTGATATTTGATTTTTAATTTTTTACTTTTTTACCAAATAATCTCTTATCAACTCAAACACTTCATCTCTGTATTGTTTTGCTTCGTTGAAAAATTCGTGCTGGGCGTTTTCGACGAATTCAATGTCGGCATTTTTGAATTTCGCGAGAATAAACTTAAGATTGTATTTCCACGCAACGGTCGTATCGTTTGTGCCCTGAACAACAAAAACAGGTTTGTTAACCACAGGCATCTTACTGATTTTCTTTTCCCATTTAAAAATCGCCCTGACCCAGCGAAGCGAAATTGACTTCACCTGCAAATGATCGCGATGCTTGAGAAAATCAACGTACTGCGCATCGGACGAAATATTTCTGAACAGCCTGAAAATGTGCTTCATAAACGGCATATAAATCGCGCAGCCGATTTTCGACAGGTGCCACAGCTTAAATCGTACCAAAGGAGCGGCAAGAACGACCTTGTCGAAATCGCCGCTGCCAAAGCCGGTGATATAATCCATTACAATAGCGCCGCCAGTACTGTGGCCGACGATGTGGAATGGGCCGTGCAATTTTTCCTTAATAATACTCAAAAATTCGTCAAGTGCGATTGTGTACTGTGAAAAATCACTGGTTACGCCGCGGTCGCCGCCGGAAAGGCCGTGGCCGGGCAAGTCGAACATCGCGACGGCCATATGATTATCGAGCATATATTTGATAAACTTGCCGAACGTGCCGCAGTGTACGAGATAGCCGTGGACAATAATTACAGTTGCTCGATATTCCTTCGGCTGGAAAACCTGCCCTACTAATTTATTACCGCCTGCGCTGAAATCGAAACATTGATGTTCAACGCCGTCGAATGTCAGGCCGTAAAATTGTGAGTATTCCTCAAACGTTTTGAAATTTTTATTAAACATATAGTATCCTTACTTTTTCATTCCAACAATGCCGCAAATCACGCTGCCCAATGCTCCAACTGCGAACAGAATCGGGCAGACCAATACAGCAAGGATAAAAAATACCGCCTCATCGCCGGTTTTACCAGCGAAAAACAGCCCGTAAACAACATTGTGCAGCACGGCACAAAGCGGAATCCCCGCCGCGGAGGCACCGGCGAGGGTGAAAAATACCTTTTTGACTTTCGCCTCTTTGATTTTGACGCTTAAAATAACTTCAACAATCCCAAGCACAAAAAACGCACACGCCATGGCAAGCAAAACGAAAATCGGCAAATGCCGAAGGCTCATACGCTCATTCAAACCGAAAATGCTGACCATCAGTACGGCGAAAATCACGACCAGAACCGCTAAAACAATATTTCGCAATTTCTCCATTTTTTAAGCTCCTTAATAGCCACCAAGGCACCAGACATTGAATATTGTAGATTGAAGATTGTAGATTTTTATAAGTATCACGCCGAAGGCGTTCCTCAAATCTTCATTCTTCATTCTTAAATCTTAATTAATTTTCGCCTTCGCGGTAAAATGTCATCGGTTCTGCGAAAATCGAATTTGCATCGTCAACGTTCACGCCGTAATCAATAACAAAATCCCGCAGGTCGTTCGTATCGGCCGAGAGAATGAGTCTGTCGTTCAGCTTTTCATATTTAATCGCATTCGGTTCTGCCTCGATTATTTTATCAACCTTTTCGCAATCGACCAGAGCAATTTGCAGCGTCGGGGAGATTTGCTTTACCCACATAAACGAATGCATTCCCAACATATGCTGCTTGTATAAATCGTTGTCGTTTTCATCGCTTGGGAAAATATCGAGGAAAAGATTATTGTCGATTTCGCCAAGTCCCGCTGTGAAAATTCCAGTCTTGCCGTCGTCTGTTACAACAAGTTTATAGGCATTAGCATCTTCTATTTTGCTGAACTCCCACGTTTCATTCGAATCTTTTGGTATCCAGATGCCGACAAGATTCGGGTCGAAAAAAACATCCTTTTCAGTAAACAACGGCTTGAGCGACGGCTGTACACAGCCTGTCAAAAAAATCGCCGCTGCATAAAACATTACTACACCAATTTGCTTTTTCATAAAATTTCTCCTTAAAATAAACATTCTATTTTTCAACTGCACCATATTGACTAAGTATTTTCACGATTTTTCTTTCTTTACATTCGAGTGCTTGAGCCAATGGAGTTTTGCCTTTAGTATTTTTGATATTTATATCACATCCGTTTTCAATAAGAATTTTTACTATATCTTCTTTTTTGCATTTCCAGATAAAACGGCTGATTGCTAAGCTAAGCGGCGTTTCCCCCGCGTTATCCTGGATATTAACATTTGCACCATTAGCAATTAAATATTGAATTACATACACGTCCTGACCATAAGTAATTGCTTCATGTAACGGTGTGCTACCCTCGTTGTTTTTAACATTAATTTCAATTTCATTTTGGACTAATAATTCAATAAAACATCTACTGTCCTTGTTCCAATATACTGCTTTATGCAGTGCATTTTCACCGAGATCGTCTTTAGCATTTACATTTGCACCATTTTCAATCAAGAGTTTACCTATTTCACTATCGAAACTTGATTGATGTAAAGGCGTTTGATTTACATCATCTCGTATGTTTACATCTGCTCCGTTGGCAATTAATAATTCCGCCAATTTTTTTCCTATATTTTTGTTACATATTCTATCTAAACAAACAGTAAGAGCCGTCTCGCCTCTGTGGTCTTTAGCATTCACATCGGCACCATATGCTAATAAAATTTTAGCAGCTTCTCTTCGATTATTTGCTATCGCGTAATGCAAAGGCGTCTCTTGATAATATCCTCTTGCATTTATATCTGCACCATTTTTGATGAGCGTCTTAATAACATTTGGTTCACCCTTAATAGCGGCAAAATGCAAGGCTGTAAGTCCGTTATTTGTTTTAGCATTTATATTTACTCTTTCATTGAGCACCTTATTTATAGTTTTTTTATTGCCAGATAATACTGCTTTGTGCAATGGAGTATAGGTTTCATTACATCCAACTAATGGCAGGAAAAACATAGAGCATAATATTACAGATATTTCTTTTAAATTTTTCATTTTATTTCCACCTTATATTCGCCACTACATAAAACACCACTATACCAATTCTCTTTTTCATAAAAATTCTCCTAAAAAAAATCTTCGTGCCTTCGTGGTGAAAAAATTAATCAACTTGATACAAAATTTCACAAAGTTCTGCTTCCGGCGATACAGTGGATTTGTGATTGCATTTGAATAATCCAAAGCCAATCGCACCGACTACTACCAGAGCCAAAATAATCCAATGACTTTTCATAATCCCGCGTTCAATTCTTTTTCTTATTGTAAATCTTCTTTTCATTTTTTTATTTCCTTTATATGTATATTGTTAATATCTTAACTATTGATTTAAAAAAAATCGTTTAATCGCAGATTACGCAGATTCCACTGATTGTTTTAGTTTCCATTTATATTTTCTCTAACTTTTTCAAGTATGGATATAAGCTTCTTTAAATCACCCAGACCGAATCCAGTCATTGCCTGCTTTATAATTTTGTCATACATCGGCTCGGCCTTTTCAAAAACCTTTTTACCCTTTGTGGTCATCTTGATAATGTTTGTTCGGCGGTCGCCAGACAGGCTCGTTCTTTCGACCAATGATGTTTTTTCCATTCTGTCAATCAGCGTCGTTACATTTGCGCGATTGACGAGCATCATATCGCTCAACTGAACCTGGCTCAAACCTTCGCCGCCACCCTGATAACTCAAAAGCATCATCACGTTAAACTGCACATCTGTTAAGCCAAGCGTTTTGAAGAACGCATCAGCACGTTTCTTGAGGCTGGCTGTTGTATAGTAAATATTCAGCATCGCTTCATGTTCGACTACGTCGAACCCCCTTTTCAATTTTAATTCTTCTTTTAATGCCATCTTTTAAATTCCAAATATCAATTACTAATTAAATGTTAATATATAAACTATATACCTGCAAACCTTTTGTCAACAAGAAAAATTTAAAAAAATGAAAATTTTTGAATTGCCGTCTTAAGTTCTTTATTTTTCGGGACTTAAAATTTTATCTGCTTTTGCTAAAAATGATTTTTCCGGCATCAGGATACCGAAAGAAATCAGTGTTTTAAATGCGTCTTCGACGGTTATATCGGTTTTAACTACCTCTTCTGAACGCAATATAAGGAAAAAACCCGTAGTCGGGTTGGGTGTTGTAGGCACAAACACCTTGCATAATGTTTCACCTTTTTCATTATTTATATAGCCGGTCAGAAAACCAATTGAAAGCATTTCCGGCCTTGGGAAACCAACCAGCACAACCGACATAAACGCCTCTTTGCCGGGCAAAGACATCGCGCCCATAACCTGCTTTGTCGCACCGTAAACGGTTCTTAATACAGGAATCTTCAGCAGTATCCATTCGCCGATAGAAATCAGTTTCCTGCCCAAATACCTTTGCGCAAAGAAACCGACAAGATACACGAGCATAAGAAGAATCAAAATCGACAGGATTGAAGTCGCAATACTTACATACGCGGGCGGACTCGTCTGCAATTCGGGATTTTTGATTACCAGCGCCAAAAGTGTCAGCAGCCAGGGCTTTAAAAACCCTGCCATCCAGCTAAAGACCCACCGCATCACCAGCAATGTAACGCCAAAAGGCATTAATATTAAAATTCCGGCCAGAAAATGATTACGCAGGTCTTTCTTGAAAACCGTCCAGCCCGATACTTTTTTGTTTGTGTCTTTTGCCATTTTTAAATCCCTTTATGCCCAACCGCACATATTTTAATATCGCGCTGAATGATTGTCAGCAAAAAAAAAGGGCGAGTATTAACTCGCCCTTGTCGGTTATTCAATTTTCTAAAAATCAATTAAGCAGAAATTTTTTCTATCATAACTTCCATATATTTTTGACGGTGGCCGATACGTTTCTTGCTGGCCTTGCGGCGTCTGAAATACGTCGGGAACAGCTTTGGACCCTTTACGAGTGAATCTTCCGCATTTTCAGTTATGAATTTAGCCGTAACTTTAGCGCCATCAACATAAGGTGCGCCGATTTTCGCGTCTTTGCCTTCGCCAACCATCAAAACTTTGTCAAACTCTATTGTTTTTGCATCAGGACTAACATCAGCAAGCTCGATTTTAAGCTTGTCGCCCTGCTGAACTTTAAATTGTTTTCCGCCCTGTTCAATTATTGCGTACATTTTTTACTCCAGTTTTTAATTTTATCCAAATCCAAAATTTGAGGGGCGTATTATAGACATAGCAGGTATCTATGTCAAAGCAAAATTTTGGAATTACAGCCACAAAGACACCAAGACACTAAAATATTAACTATATTGTAACTTTTTGTGCCTTCAAGCCTTAGTGGCTAAGGATCTATGCGAATTGAACAGCAACGCCGATTGTAGCGTCTGTTGTCAAAGATTCGCGCTGAACTCGCAGAACCTTACCGCTTTTAATCCTTGCGAACTGGCCTTTTTTCTCTGCAAGCGCCGTTGTACGCGGGAAATTAATCTCAACAATATGCCCGGGACGAACAGGTGCCGACATTGGCAATGAAATATAAACCCCGCCCTTGGCGACATTTACAGTTCGGCCATTGAAGAATCTGTTTGCTTCCGGCAGCCAAATACTTACCGGCCAGCTCAAATCAGTTCTGTTAGCACTTCTGTTCTCTACTGACGTTTCTACGGCTTCTACTGTCTCTAACATTGTCATAAATCAACTCCATTTGTTTATAAAATCATTTTCCACTAATAACTAAATTATCGTCTTTGTTAAGATAGATAAAATAGTGTATTTAGGGGAAATATTGAAATTAGTTAAAATTATCTTCAAAGAGCCTGTTTTTCGCTTCAAATTACGCTTTTATCGGTAGTTAACAAAAAATATTTTTAACGCAATTTAAAGACCTTGAACATCTATTATTGTAAGATTAAAATTACCTATTTAATTCTCGCAGGGTTAGAGGTTTTTATTAGTGAAATTTTATGAATGAAGAAATTACTTGCAGAAAAAACGCTATATGAGACCTCTGGAAACCCACCCTCCGCAGAAGCCATTACCTCTTGTTTATTACCATTTTGCATTGATAAGGTTTTAGTTTATTGCACCATACAATTTTGCGGCTGCATACAACTCTTGAATATTTTGAACAGGAGTTCCCGGAGCCAGATTATTCGCTGCAATCATAACGAATTTCCCGCCAGCCATAACACCTGAATGGCAAATCCTCTGAACTTCACTACGGATATCTTCGATAGTTCCATCTTTGATAACCATCACTGTAGGACCACCTTTGATTTCCACATCCATTCCCAATTCCTTTCGCAGTCGGCCGTGGTCAACAGGAAATCCCGTATCAAAACTCCTGACATTAAGGTGATTGGCAAGGAAACTGAAATGCCTGGTTGCGTCTCCACACAGGTGTATACCAACATAGCTTCCATCGCAGAACTCGTCCACCAGCCGCTTGTGGTAAGGATAGACATACTCCTGATAATGTTTCGCAGAAACCAGAGCAATCGCATCATCGGCAAAGCAAAATTTTGCCTGCTTGAATTTATCCTTATCGGGCGATTCTGGAAATTTATCCCATCTCCGCTGACGCATTAGTTTCATCCGTCTGATAAGGTTATCTGTAATCCATGTCATCAGATCGTGATAGTATTTCTCATCCGTCAGCATATCAACAAGCAGGTTATCCGCTCCCCGTAATTTATAGGCCAAATCCAAGGGGCCGTCAGTTCCCTCACCGCAAGTCATTTGCATAACATGCACAGGCCTGCCTTCATATTCTCGATGCTTACAAGAATCGAACATATAATCTTGAAATTCCAGTACCCGCCCCATCAAACCGTGCTCGACAGGCAGTTCTTTTGGGAATTCGTAAAGTTTTTCTTTATGCTCTTTGAGAATTTCCCTGGTATCAGGAACCTGGCTTGGTATGTATTCCAGGGGACAGCCTACCCAACCGGCATCATAGGAATTCTGAAAATCAACACTTACCGACCAGCCGTCTTCCGGCAAACCCATCTCGCGATCACAAACCCAATGAAATCGCTGCCATTTCTGATATTCAAGTTGTGCCTGAATATGAATTTCTGGATTTTCAAAAAAATCACGAAATGACCAGCCATTTGTATTAACATGAGGATTCAGAAAATAATTGGTGATACTGCCGATCACACTTACAGGAACGCGATAAGGCCGTCCTTGATTGTAAGCTTGCCATACTCTGGCAACCTCTTCATTGTGAGCACGAAAATCAATTTTTTCATTAATAAAAAAAGACAATGTCATAGCCTCCTTTTGCTACCCTTTACAGGGTTTGAATTTAGTTAAGCCAAATACTTCTCTGTAAGCATTCACTACCGCTATATAATTTTCAAATGGCACACTGCTTGTAATCGCATTGCTAGCACAGAGGATGTGCCCGCCTTTTCCCTGACCTTGCTCAATACACTTTATTACAGCCTGCCGCACCTCCTGTGGCGAGCAGAACGAAAGCGTATTTCCACAATCCAGGTTTCCGTAAAATGTAACCTTGTCGCCATACATGGCCTTAAGTTTGTCTAATTCCATTCCGGCATGCCGGTCGATTTCAAGATAACCGTCAACCTCGCATCCGAACAGAAAATCTTCTATTACAGACCAAAGGTTCCCATCACTGGCGTTGATTGCGTATCCTCCCAGACTGTGAATCCTGCGAGAAATCTTTTGAACTTCAGGAACAATAAATTCACGGTATGCTTGCGGCGAAATCATAGGACGGTTACCGGCAAAATCGCCCCCTACCCCGAATTGATCTATTCCCAGACTGAAATATTTATCAATCATTCCCAAAACCTGCTTTGTAGCCAGTGCGAAATGCTGATGCGCAACATCCGGCGCGAGCAGCATTGTCTGCATAAGTTCAACATCTGTCCATATTCCATGAGCATAGGCAGGGGCAAGTATCGGCAAATCCACATCGCGGCGATTCATTTCTTTGTTGAGACACTCATAAATAAAAAAACTCTCTTCAGCTAATCCGATATTTTGCGAAGCTATTTCATTTCTTTTCCGAACAAATTCGACAGGATCGTCACGATTCAATTCCTGTAACGCTTCAAACGGATTGTGCTTTTTTTGAGACAGCTGATTTGGAATCACATAGAGCATATCCCAGCCAAGAAGCATAGCCAAGTCTAACTGGTCGACAGCGCTCTGCTGCACCGCATCCAGCCACCCTTTTTCGAGTACAATCGCATCCCAGTTATCAGGATCGCCCGCATATTTACGTCCAAGCAGAATATCTGCAATCGGCGACAATAAAACATATTCAAAAACTGGCGTTCGATCCGGCTCTCTATGATTTAGTGAGACTTCTATTCGTTGTCTGGAACTTAACATCACTTATAATCCTTTTTGATTTGTCATAAATTAAGGCCATTCACATTCACTATCGTTTCTGTTACCTGATCTTTTGTTATTGCTGCGTTCTGTTTTTCTGTCGAGAGAATTCTGTCCATATGCCACTTGTAAACCCATTTAAATACGAATACGCCTGCAATTGCTATTGCCGCCAGCAATCCAGCTTTAAGATAATTTGCTACAAACAACGCTGAAAGGCTTAGCACCGCACTATCCATCCACACTGCGCCCGTGAGTACTGCCAGAATTCCCGAAAAGAACACACGACGCGATGACAAGCCCAGTACCTCACCATCATCCTCTAACACTTTCTTCTTTATTGGCCCCCATGCCCCGAAAGGCAATGCACGCCGATAAAAATTCTTTAACACTTGCGTGTCTTCAGGTTTTGTCAGCAATGTTACTATTATCCAGAGCATAGTCGTTATACTGATAGCAATAAGTACCTGTAAAACCTGAAGCTGCTGTGTGGAAGATTCATCACCGCCAAGATGCTGATTCCACCATGGTATAATTCGCAGCACACTGCCAAGCGTAAGATATATCGTAGGCCCGCCGACAGTAGCTGTAAGCCACGACCATATATTAACTCTCCACCAAACCCATTGTCCCCAACCCAAAAGAGCTGCCGGCGCAAAAAAACCGGCTATAATAATCATCATACCAAATAAGCTTTTAGAAAAAAAGAGTATTACGACCGCCGCAGCAAGCAGGCCTATCATCGAAAGTCTGCCGATCCACATCGCCTTACCGTCTGAAATACTACCAAAAATCGGGCGGCAAATGTCATTGACCAGTGTCTGTGCGCTGTAGTTGAGATGTCCCCCGATCGTTGCCATTACTGACGCCATTACCGCCGCAAGCGCCAGTCCAAGCAATCCGACAGGCAGATAATCCTGCAACATAATGCCATATATTTGCTCTCTTTGCGAAGGTGTAGCCTTGTACATCTCCGGATGTTCCACCAACGATCCCAGTGTGGGCAATGTCATTACCAAGAGCATTACAAACAAGGCTATTGCCGTCCAGACATATACTTTGCTCGCCTCGCGAGGCGATTTGCAAGAAAAAATCCGCTGTCCTTCAGCTCCGATATTGCCGCCAGCGCCCAAACTATACACAAGCACAAAGGCAATCACCATAAATGGTCCGAATACTCGGTGTCCCCGCACCGGCAGCAGGGAAAAAATATTCTGTGAATCAATGCCGTGTGCATCAACTATTGATGCCGCAAGTCCCGCCGGCCCATGGAAGTGGATCAACACCAATATCAGCAATGCAAGACTCGAAATAAGTATGATGCTCATCTGTACCAAATCATTAACCACGACCCCGCTATAGCCCGATATCCAGACATAAATTAGCAGCACCGGCAATATGAACGATAGCGTAATCAGTTTGTTTTCAATGCCGAAAACCGGGCCTATAATCATGTGTACGCCAAGCATTCCCATTCCCATAAACGGCACTAAGCACAATGCAATTGCAGAGAATGAACTCCATATACGCACAAACTTAGCACTTCTACCTCCAAAACGAAGTGTAAAGAACTCGGGACCTGTCGAAATACCCATGCCCCTCCACTTTACCGCAAAGAACATGCCCGCTATCAACAAACCGAATGTGAATGCCGACAGATAATACCAGCACACCGACAGCCCAACTACCACTGTCAGCCCGCAATAGGTAGGACCAACATTGGCATTCATGCAGGTTACCGCATATGAAATTCCGTTGAGCCAGCCCGGCATTTTACGACCGGCAAGAAAATAGCCGTCTTCTTTATGAGCATTGCTATGGAGTAATTTGCTTGCAAACACACCAAATATGAATGTCGCAAGAAGATATAAACAGACAACAACAGCATCTATTCCATGTTTTATATGCATTTGGCACCACCTTAAAGGATCGCAAGCAATTAATTTTTGCATTCACATAATTGATAATTTATTTTGCGGCTAATAATTCAAGTTCTTTCGAGCAAAGGAACAACGCTCGCGGAAGATGGAAACAGCCCTTCCATTTGCCTCCTTTGGACTGAAAGAGAACCTGCCCCTGTCTGCTAAGATAGCCGAACCATTCGCCGAATTCCTTGTCGGCGAAATATTCCATGAGTACTCGTGTAAATTCCTTTAAAAAATAGTTTATTTACCTGCGATAAACGCATCAACTTCCTGTCTGGTAGGCATTGAAGCCTGTGCGCCCAGTCGCGTTACGCTGATTGCGGCAACCACGTTGGGTTCTTCTATTGTATCGCACCATTAGACAAAGCCAAAGATTCGCATAAGACTCAGATAAATATTATCCTTAAACTTTATTTCCTATTGCCATATAACTATTTTACCCTTAATTCGATCACTGTTCCGGCTGAAATTGTATTAGTCTGGCCTGCGGCAATATCCGGCGTAACCCACCTTACAGATGGGTCATCGCTTATCCCGCCAACATCAACCGATAATATTTCACCAGACTCGATTGATTTGTCAAGCTGCACCTTCAGCAGATTTCCGTCAACAGTTGCCGATAGAACGTTACATGTGCCGTTTGAAAGACTGGTTATCGTCCTTTGACTCATTATGGCAGCGCTGTTTGAATGTATGCGCTGATCGAATTCGAGTACTATATTGCTGTCAATTATACCCTTTGAAATTCGTTTTAATTGTGGCGCAGCCTCATAAATATCTCCGCGAATGTCAAAGCAGTAATAAGTCGAGTTTGCAACATTACTCGCTTCGCAGGCAGCCAAAAAATCATTGTAATACTGATTACTGCGCCGCATGGAATCCATACTTCCGATATCATCCTGTACCCCAACGGGAACATCCGGCATAGCATGCCACGCCTCTTTGAAATTATCAATATAATAATAAACATGTTCCGGACTCAAATCAGAATCGCACCAGTCAGGCCAGTGAGTTTGAAAATAATGTATGTCCGGCTTGGCTTTTTTTACGATACTGTACGCATCGTTGCCTTCCCATTCAGGTAAAATACCGACACCGCCATTCTGCAGTTTTGAACAGGCAAGAGACCATGTAACTACCAGCGTATCAGGCGACGACTGTCTGAGGCCGCCGGTTCCGTTAATTATTTCATCAAAGTAATTCGTAATCGAATCTTTCCTGTGCTGGACAAGTTTCTGATAAAGAGCTGTGTTGGTCTTAAAATAATACGGGCTTGCAGAATTTGTAAAATCCGGAAAATTCGTTTCACCTGTATCCGTTTTAAAAATATTCTGATAGGCTGATGACACATCGGCATACACAACCGGATTTCGCGTAACACCGTCATAAACAGGGTACATAGGCTCGGCAAAAGTAATCGCGTCAAAGCCGTAAGTATTACAAAGTGCGGCTGCACGTTGTTTCATCCACTGACGATACCCATCATGTATAAAAGAAAGATGCTGAACATTCGGCGTGTTAAGGAATTCCATCAGCCAGCCTTCCCATCCGGGCGGAAAAATGCTCGGCGAGGTATAAACACTATCTGCAAACATCATCAGCCCTGCCCCAATACCTTTTTCGTGCAAAGCCGTTACAATTCCATCCTTAATTCCATCTGTAGAGGTCGGTATAATAAACACCGACTCTACTCCGTTGACAGACAGCTCAGAAGCTATACTTTCAACGCTTCTGCCCTGCATATAAGGCGAATCCTGTGTAAGCTGAACACCTCCCAGCTTGTAAAATTGATTCCGATAGGTCTCTTTGTCATCCCTGTGCCATTTCCAGTTTGCAGCTAATACGGCAAAAGTTTTATTATTGATTATTGTTCCATCAGTACCATAGTGCAGCCATTGACCAGCCAGTTCTGCAACGTCCTGCATATCGATTTTAAAATCAAAATTGTAGTCTCCTGTCGGAGCGCTCCTATAAACACTCAGTTCCGAACACATCAGCCAATTCGTTGCACGAATTTTAAATCTAATATATCTGGCCGAGATGTGCTGCTGCGGAAAACCAAAATACACATTAAGAGAATCGCCGGAAGCCGGGAATGTTGTGAGCTGAGTAACATAATTAAAAGTCTGATTGTCTTCGGATGCATACACCTGTATACGGCTCGGCAGGACAATTCCCCAGCTCGCCTGCTTCATTATCGTTGCGGAAAAACCATATTTAGCCGAGATATTTTCCCGCAAATCAATTGTAATCATAAAATCCTGTGTGCCGCTAAGAAAAAAACCTACCTGCGAAGCCATCGTCCAATCAATCTGCGAATCTGTCAGTTCGCGATTCGTATCAGGATAGCTTGCGGATGGAGTTATACTTGATGTATAGGTTTTATTAAGCGATGCTAATTCAAACCCTTTATTATGCGCCAGCATTTTTACATAAAAGTTTTGCCTGTCCGTAGTTCGGATCCACCCTCGCATTCGCTGGGTCGGCGTAATGTAAAACCATTCAAACGTCACTATTTTATCAACATACGCCTTACTGATATCTATCTGAATTCTCGCATCGCTGAATGTCTTGGCCGACCAATCCGACTGATTAAAAGTTTCAAGATCATTCCAGAATTGAACTCCATTATTATGACAGGCCACTGCAAGATTTTTGAAATATGGAATTATCTGCTCGGGTTGCCTGTTCTGGTCAGCGCCCAACCCATCCTGAAGCATTGTTATATCAAAATCAACCTGACTGAGAGT
Organism: Planctomycetaceae bacterium; assembly: GCA_021371795.1. Classification (NCBI taxonomy): domain Bacteria; kingdom Pseudomonadati; phylum Planctomycetota; class Planctomycetia; order Planctomycetales; family Planctomycetaceae; species Planctomycetaceae bacterium. The sequence continues at coordinate 22,134 of JAJFVK010000009.1, forward strand.
ATAATTCCACCAGTTAAAACACGCATCCGCACCGGCATTAAAATCATAAACAAACGGGGCATTGGCCACGGGCATATCAGGCGTTATGGCTTTTAGATGATTGACGACCGGATTAAGAAGAATGTTTATGAGCCGGGTATGAGAGGTGCCGGTCCACTCATGAAAAACAATCTCTTCGGTCATATACCAGCCCGCAAAAGACGTATGCGGACTTACCAGCGGCAAAAGCTCATCTGCCGCAGCGATGTTATTAGCCGCCATCGAAGATAATACCGTGTCGCTTCTATCTGTCCACCATCTGCCGTCCCCGACCAGTCCGACAAGGCATTTTATATTATAAGTATCACAGGCGTTTAAAATCATTATCAGCCCATTGTCCTCAACTTTGGTTACAAACGGCAGAGCGCTTGGATAATGAGCAACACCATCGGCTATTGAAGGAGCAACGATAACTGTATCCATCCCTGCCCGACTCATCAGCCCAATTTCCTCATCCCAGTTAGCCTGGGTATAACCGGCCATATGCGGATTAATTTGAATAAACGCTCCGCTAATCGGTTTGGCCATCGTTTTCACAGTTAAGAACAAAAAACATGAAACCGTCAACCAAAAAACATTTTTGCATTTTATAAACAGCTCAGTTTTCATTTTTCCATCCAAACTATATAAAATTTATAACTTAAACCAAAACAAAATTGGCAGGCGGTGAATAGCTTCGACCCGCATCCTGAACACAATACAGCAAGTATTACATCTATCACCAGAGACATCAACTCCGTTGAAAATCCCGAACTTAATTTGTATTAGCAGGAATATTTTCACTACATTTCAGCTGCTGCTTTGCGAAACCGGTAATTTCTAAGGCCAAATCGCTAATCTTAAGCTCTTCAGGAAAATTATGATGCACGCCAGTTTTAAATCGATTATTAAGCGGTTCTTTCCACCTGGCAGGGATATTTTTTTCACCTATCATTGCTCCGAGTACGCTTCCTACTGTACCGCCGTTGCAGTCGCAGTCATACCCGCACATCGCCGCCAGACAAATCGAATCGCTGAAGTCTCCCTTGCCGTAAAGCAAAGCCAAGGCCACCATAGCTCCATTTGGCACAGCATGAACCCATCGTGCGTTTAATGATTCATATGTCTTAGTTTTTTTATCATAACGGCTCTGGTCTATAAAATCGCCTACGCGAGCGCCATCATCGTTCCAGCCGTAGCGGTCATCGACCATTTGCCATGTCTTGTGCCAATCATCGCCGCGGTCATAGCAGGCAATAACATCGCGAATAGCTCTGGCATACTCACAATGTTCCGGAATAACGACCAAAGCATCCTGCACTACCGTACGAACATCCTGATGATTCATTGCCAGACTTATTAGTGCTGCAACATATTTAGCAGCATAAATACCATTTCCTGCATGACTGATACAAGCATCTCGCTCTGCATACTCGGCAGCAACCTGCGGCAAACCGGGCGCTATCATCCCCCAAATATCCACTCTCATCTGAGCGCCAATCCACTGACAATACGGATTGTCTTTTACGCCTGATTCCGGCGGCCAGACTTCTCTTTTAAAGTTATACAAAGCAACGCCTTCTGCAGTACAGGCACCGTCCATACTCTTGCTCCAGATTTGAGCCAGTTGTTTTGGGGTAAAATTCAGTCCATAATCACGCAGGGCTATGAATCCCATCATCATCAGAGCTGTATCGTCATTGGGCGGGTAGCAATCAAAATTGCCGAAGAGAAAACCCTTTAAACCGGTGTCAAAATTGTTTGGTAAATAATATGTAATAGGCCAGGAATTAACGTCCCGTGCCTTTTGTTCAGTAATTTTTGTCTCCCACCCTTCCATCGGCTGACCAAGTACCAGCCCTATGCATTTACCGTATAAACTACCATGGATTTTATCCAGTAGTACATTCGGATCAATTGCCGATGAACTTTTAGTTTTTGCTTCGCCGGTTAAAGCTGAACAAGCCAACACAACACCAATACACAATACTGCAATTTTTTTAAACATAGACATACACACTCCTTTGATTTTCATAGTCATAACTAATTATAACAATTACAAACTACACATCTTGCAAACTCTACAAAAAGCATCAAGTTTTAACCCGATGTTTCTGCGTACTGTTGTATTAGTATATATATATAATATTATTTTTTTCAATAAAAAAGCGGGCTTTCAAAGTACCGTGCCGTGCTAACGTGCACAACCAACTTCTATCATACTCTACCGAAACCCGTAAAACACCCATGACTTGCCCTAAAACAAACGCGTAACCACATCACCCCCTTTTCGCACAACCTGTGTGTCTGGCATACAAAAGGCTTGGCTATAAAGCCAAGCCTTTCAATCCTTTTATATAATGTGCAATAATTATTTTTTGCGACGGAAAAGCAAGCCGCCAATACTGAGCAGTGCTAATGTAGCCGGCTCAGGTATCGCTGTTATCGAGGTATAGCCGTCGCCATTGGGCGCAACCACTAACGTGCTGTTACCGCCAGCGACTATATTATGGGCTTGAATATAACCATTAATAGGCGCTGATTCCCATATCAACAGCTTTCCGCCGGGATTAATAGTGACAACACCGAGTGAACTGCACTGTATTGCGGCGCATAGCAGAGTGCCGCCACTAAGATTCACATTGGCTGCGCTGCCCATACCAACCATAAGCCAACCAGCAACTGTCGCGTTTCCTCCGCTCATATTGAATATACCATGCGAACCGGTACCAAAGCCCATCTGCATGGAATCAACATTAAGGGCTCCACCTGTCATTGACACATTACCAGTCAAACCCCAATCTGCAATAACCAGCAACTGGGCTACAGCGGCATCACCATTATGGATAACAGGACCATTTGTGCGGGTAACATAGGGTGTATCTGCAGATGTTGGCGCACTCGTTGCAGGAGGAGCACCCCAACCATTTAAGCCCCAGTTTGAAGCGGTACTCCACTCAGTAGTTGTGCCAGGTACAGCCTCTCCGCCCCAGAATAGATACCCAGCCGACGCGATACTGCCAAACGACAACACTACAATTAAAGAAACCAACAATAAAACATTTTTCTTCATTTTTCTATCCTCCACTAAAAAACTAACAGACACTCTGAACTTTTGAGCAACACGCTCAAAATCAAAATACCTACAATTATTATACATATTTTTTTGACACAAAAAACTCCGTTTTGTACTTTGATCCCCCCATTTTGTATATCCGCTGTGAAATCATAACTTATACCTTGTCAAATAAATCCTTACCGCGTAACGTTTTGGTTGTCAGCATATAAATAGCGTTTTCCTGATTGTTTACTCATAATTTCCGCTACTTTCCGCTCGCGAGATTTGAGAAAGTTATAATAATCTGTGTAAAGCTTTACCGTGGCTTCACCGCCCGGTTTCTCTGTTGCCCACGGCGCATTCATCAAGCCCGGAAATTGATAACATAGTATATGTTCAAAGTTGGTGAACTTGCATAAATCGCCGATTATCCCGCTAATTGAGCGAGGATACAAGGCGTTATCTTCCTCGAATGAAAACATTTCCATATCCATCCACAAGTGAGCTCCGGCGTCTTCGCAAAGTTTCTGCATTAATTCCGCCGCTTCAGTACCGCTGATATCACCTGCCGGCATACGGTGAAAGCCGAAAGGACAGATTATATCGCAGTGCTTCAATAATTTACGCCAACTTTCAACAGCACGAGGGACAAAATGGCAATTCGGAGCCAGCATCACCGGCTTGCAGGGGGCTAAGCGGCGACAATGAGCCTGGAATTCATGAAAGAATTCCACAATCTCACACTGGTATTGCGGGTCATTGCCAAGGTCGCCATACACCTCCTCGGATACATACCATCCATAAAAGGATTTATGGTGTCCATACAATTCATGCAGTTCATCAGCAACCTGTTTGTGCCATTCCAATGAACCTTTGGTAAAATCGAACCAGGCATACATGCCAACAGGAAGAAATACATTCATATTATGTTTGTCGGCCTCGGTGAGAATAGCTTCCACTGGGTTCTTAGCTGTGATCGGCATTCGTCCGTGATAAAGACGCGAAGGATAAAAAGCCTTTCCATGATAACCGTCGCCCTCGATTGTGTGTTTGCCATAGTACATCTGATTGCGGAACAATTCCTGGATAACTATAATATCCATTTTGATTTCATGCATTTCTCTGACCATTTCAGCCCAGTGTTCATCGGTAAGCTGTCTGATATTTTCATTCCAGAGACGACCTTCTTTCTCGCACCAGTGCAACAGACCCAGCCAGGCGCCACTGATTCTGCGCGAGCTTGGCACATCAGATGCGATAATCTCAAGCGTTCGAGTCTCGCAAGATTTTATTGAACCGCTGGTAGCAACGAAAAACACCAAATGGCAACCGACACTACCTTTTGTCGGCCAGTGGAAACAAACTTCGGTAATCGATTTTGCAGCGACACTTATATTTTCGCGATGCAACAAACAGCTTTCTTCCTGCTTGCCAAGATAAAAACATACCTCAAATTTCATCGTCTCATTGCTGTGGTTTGTAACAGCGCCGCGGATATCAAGCTTTATCTTGTCCGTAACCGGCGATGGCGGTACAAACATCAAATCAACAGATGCCGTCTTCAACTGATGCTCAGTTCCAGGTGATAATTTTTTGTGTGTTAGATCCATTTAAATTCCAAAATTATAAAATTATAAAATACAATTCATTACTTTCTCACAAACGAGACCTCTGAAAAACACGAGATTGCTTCGTCGTCCCGATTAATCGGGACTTCTCCCGCAAGGGGACTTTAGTCGCAATGACAGAGTATATTTTTTATGTCACTGCAAGGTCTTTGAAAAAGGCTGCGGCAATCTCAAACTTTCGAAATGTCAGTTTTTCATAGGTCTCAAACAGCTAACCATTATTGGTTATCAGTCAGCCAATAATAAGCCAACTTTGACAAATCATTAAAATCAACTATGCCGTTCTGATCTATATCACCGACAATGTCGCTGCCAGACTGAAACCAATTCTGAGCAAGCAATGCAAAATCAGCAAAATTAACCGGGGAGTTGTTATCTAAATCTGAAGCCTGATAACTGTCAGGGTCAACACCGTGATGTCTTCGGAAAATCGTTCCAACCACTTCCATTGGCGATTCCCACTTCCCTACATATCGGCCGAACTTCAACATATTGTACCAGAAATACTCCCCGCGTCCCTTTGCCACTATCGAAGTAACACAATTGTCAATGGAAAGTTCTCCGCCGGCGGCCTCAATTACGTTAGCGGCACTAACCTGCTTATATGAGTCCATTACATTGCCGTAATCGTCAACTATAACCAAATCGCCCTCGGCCCGACTGCCGTAAACAGAATCCTGCTCAAAGATATAATTCTGCAAGGTAGCATAATCATCATTCAGCAGGTAGCAATAGGTATCGCACAGCCTGCTCTGGCAGCGGCTCAACCACGAAGCGTTATTATATGGTTCTACCGGCTGCTGAAAAAGAACTGCCCCTTCTTTGTCTGCGGCATAAGTCATTAGCGAATTAATCCAGTTCCCCACATCTGTTCCGCTATATATGGTACCCATCAGCCCTCTTGCCTGGGCGTATACGTTTATGTCAATCGGCGAAATCATTTTTATCGAAGGAATCTGCGTCAGCAAAACACCTACAAAATTTCTGAAATAATTCCTCGCATCAATATTGGTTACGTCAATAAGCGGAGCAATATCATAAAAACGTTGGTATAGCGCGCTTGGATTCACATTTAAACAGTAATCCCACTGTACCAACCCGATAACCGGCACCATTTCCACGTTGTACTTTGCACAGGCATCAGCCCAGATTTGATAGTATTGCAGCGCTGTATCCCAATCTACTTCGCCGTTCCATTCAATAAAAAGCGTATTATATCCATATACATCGTGCAAAACGCGGACGATCTCATCAAAATTATCCGGCGACGGATCCTGCCAGTACTTGGTCCACGCGCCATTGACGTAGCCGTCTGGCCGATAAAATGCGTCAACGCCGCAGTTTATTGTCATAACGCCTGCCGTACGATAAGCGTTATGCTTGTATGAAACGTGCTCATCTCCATAAACGCCCATCTCTGTCAGGCTGACAATACCACTTAAAGGCGACCGGGTGAAAGCCAAAAGTACCCAATCGCAAACGGTGTCATCGGTTCCCGTCCATACAAACCGGTTTATTTTGCCGTCTGCGTTCGTTACATTATTAAGACTACCCCTAAACGTGTAATTAGACTCGTTATTCATTCGCGTTGAAATATTTACAACGGTAGGAACTTTAATATTGGAACTGGTCTTAGCCATAAAGTCGGCAAATACCTCTTTAAGTGTCGTGGTTCTGGGAAGTTTAATATAAACATATGGGTCTGAATCACCGCTCCCGAACAAACCAAAATTCCACTGTACGCTTTTGGTCTGGTCAAAAAGTGAGGTTCCATCGGTAACTCTTCTGCCGGTTCCATCGGTGTTAGTCCCATTCGGAATGGTTCCGCCATACGACACAGCAGTTCCCAATGCTAAATCATCGTAAAGAAAATTCTCCTGGTAAGCTTCAACCTCCAACAGTGAAACAACACCACTTTGAGAAATAGTATTATCAATCACTCGTATTCTTAAATAGGGATCCGTTATCGGAGTATCAAGCTTAAGCGCCAACTGCCCCACACAGTTATCTGCTGTAAAAACTGGTGTCATTATTCCGCGATATGTATAGTTAATTCTGTCCGACGAGGAATATACTTCCACCACAGCCGGAATAAATCTTTTGGACTGCTGAATCTCAAGCCAGTAGCTCATTACCACATCAATTGAATAACTTGTACCGAGCCTGAAATCAATATCAAGCGTGTTATTGGGCATATGTGTCGGAAACCATTCGACTGAATACGGATAGTTATACCCCGAAAGGCCATCGCTTAGTTTGGTGGGATAGGGTATGTTGGTATCGACATTTCCGCCGTCAGGTATGGAAGAATAGCTGTAACGCGTATTCTGCAAGGCATTCGCACCGAATGCGGAGACGAACATAAACACCGATAGTACCAAGGCAGAAACTACGGCTGCTCTTATATCAACAGTTTTATTCAACATATCCACTTTTTAAACTCCCGCAACTTCGGTTCATAAAAAGCAGGAGCCAAAGACAAGCCTCCGGCTCCTGCTGTCATATCCATTCAATGCATTCTTAACAACTTCAACTTAGAATAAGTTTTCACAACCTGACAGTTGCGGGTCAGTACAATCAAGCCACATATCAGAAAAATTAGCAATGTCCGCAAAGTCAATCTTGCCATTTTTATCTAAGTCCCCAGATAAAAACACGCCCAAGCTTATCTCGTCAAGGTCTATTACACCAGAACCCATGTCACCTAATGTGCTTGAACTCCATATCCCAAACAAAATGTGCGACATAGATGTTATATCCTCAAGAGAATTATAGCCATTTCCAGAGGCATAATCATAATTCAGGTTGTGCAGGTCAACTGTCCATTCAGTCCATACATCCGGATTACTAATGGTGGCACCATCATATACCAAACTTTCGCCTGCTATATTTGCAAGCATGCCGCCATTATTTAAGAATTTGATATAGAAGAGATGTTCATCGCTGTTACCAGCGTGGCGTTTGATCCAGACCTTTATCTCATCATACTGACTTAAGTCTACAGGTGCATCCAGTGTATATAATACTTCACACTTTCCATCCGCCAAAGCACCGCTTAAATCATAAGACCATTGTGCCGCCTTTTGCCCTGTTTGGGCATAAGCCGGGTCAGTCAGCAGAACAAGACTGCTGGGATGTGTTGAATTATAATACGCTTCCCAGCTATTGGCAAAAGTCTCATCATTATAAGATTCAAAATCCTGTAGGGTTGTCTCAGTAACAGTGCCGAGCCAATTAATACCCAGTAACGCAAAATCTTTCATATTAACACGGCAGTCTTCATTCAGGTCACCACCCTTATAGCTCCATGCGCCACATTCGTTATCGTGAATTACTACATTGACATCAGGGACTATACAATCACCGTAGCGTGTATCAGTACTGACTAATGTATGTGTGATTAGTGAGTGGCGATCAAAATTAAGAACACTATCATCAACCGCTCTGACAGTGATGGTTTGCGCTATATTGTAATTGGCAGGTGTGAATGCCACCTGAGCCGTCTGGGCAGCGCCCGAACCACTATCAACTGTGGTTTGCCCGTCTGTATGAGCCGTAACTGTAACATTGGACGTCGGTACATACAGAAGTCTTATTGTATATGTATCCGAGGCGGCCACCTCGCTTACTTCTGTTACATCGTTGCTCTCTGTAATACAGACAGGACTCTTATAAAATACTATGTCGTCATACCACACCGTTGCGCCATTGGGATATACACCCATAAGTACCTGGTCGATCTTTTTCCATTTATCGCTTTTATCAAATTTAATTGTGAGAGGCTGCCAGGTCGCGCTTTGCAGATTTGTAGCTATCTCTTCGCCAAGGTTCTCGAATGACGAGAGATCTCTCAATATAAAATGCATAGTGCCACCAGCGATATTACTTGTATCGCCTCTATACCAGAGACGTGCATAATCATACATCCTGCAATCCACAGATTGAAAAGCGCTCATTGTGAAACCAACAGCATCCCCTGGAGTACCGGAAAGCGTGTATTGCATCGATTTTGTGCCGCCATGCGAGATCGTGGTAGCCAGATCCTGAATAGCATTGGCACCTTCTCCCCATACACCGCCGGACAGCCAAACATAATCCATATCAATATAACTTTCATAGCTCTCGAAATTTTCAATTACACACTCGGATGGCCAAATGGTAACATTAACACTTCTAATCGATTGGCTGTCGCTGGAAATGTGATTTATAACGGCCACAATCTTGGTACCGGCTGCATTGACATCATTGGCTGATTTCACAGTCACTGTCTGCGGCACATCCCAGTTTGCAGTCGTAAATGTCAGAGTTTTAGATACGCCTGCTCCATTGCCGATATCTAATGTTGTGTCTTGTGGAGTAACAGTTACTGTTACGCTTGCGGTAGGCTGCTTTTCCAAATTAACAGTGTAACTGTCGGAACCGCTTCCTTTTTCCATAACACCGGTTGAGCCGCCGCTTTCATGAATTTGATCTTTAAACAATTCAAGATTGTCAAAGTAAATAATACCGTTGTCACCCGCTTGTAAACCGTAGAAATATCCAATGAAAAAGTTAATATCGTGAGATTTTCCATTCTGATCAAGATTAAATTCCATCATATGCCATTCATTGCTCTGGGTTGTGAAATTGTCTATCGTCACCACAGATGAAATACCACCGCTGGCACTATTAAGGTATGCCTGCCATGTGCGACCGGCATTACAACCAACCGGCCGATACCAGAATCTCAGCCTATCGTAATTGGTCCAATCCAGACTCCCCAAAGCTGTGGTATAGAGATGCTGCATATCAGCGGTAGACCCTACCGCATAGGTGTACTTCAGCGCCTTGGAGTCGCCAATTCCGTTTGTAGTATCAAGTGTAAGTGTGAACGTACCATTACCCGAGTAATACGGATTCTGCCAGTCAGCTTGTAATTGGGCATTGGTGGTGTATGACTCAAAATCATTGACCATCGCCGCCTTAGCCACATTTCCGAAAACAAACATCAAACAAAAAAACAATATCACATTTTTCAGCATAACCATTTTTTTCATCACTATTCCTCCATTACTATAAAAAGTTCTTGTGATAGTTACTGTTCAACTTTTACACTCTGTTTATATATACTAAGCAGTAGAAAAAACACTCTCAACTGCAACTTGTTAATGATTCCAGAAATAATGACACCATCGCGGTATCGTTCCAGCCGGGGACAATTGCGACAAATCAGATGGTTCCCTCGATGAATGACCGTCAACCCAGCTAACATTAGCATAGCCATACAATTTTCCAGGTTTCTTATCATGCCAACGAGTTGCAAAAAGGGTAACAGGGTTAGATTTAGATTTTGCGAGCGGGTCAAAAACACCAGGGTAAATCGCCCCAAACTCATGATCGATAAAGAATATGGTTTCACCTGGACGGCGTACATTACAAAACTTGGTAGAACCATGCAGATAGTTATAAATTCCCCACTCACCACCCCCATTATATGTTCTATCTCCCGGCGGGCCCTCCCATTCGACACCGGACCGCCCTGGCGTTGGCAGAGAACCCGGACTAACAAAATTATTCTTATAAGGGGCACCTCTGAAAGCAGCGGCCATCCAGCCATTTATGGCATAGGTATTTCTTTTATTTTGCGGAACCTTTGCGAGAATATCTTCCTCGTGCACTGTACCGGAAAACGTTGAAAACACTGCCGATGGACATGTTAACACCGTGCCTGACTTCGCCTGACTTGCGCCTCCCAGATAACGCTGAAGCGAACCAGGGTTGCTGTATTTCTCAAATGGGGGTGCGAACGGATCTGAACGATTCCATGTAACCGGCGGAGCCCAGTCATCATTATTCGTAGACCATGTTGTCGACGCTAACGCCAATTGCTTCTCGTTACTCTTGCAGACAGCACTCCTGGCAATTTCCCTTGCCTTTGTCAATGCAGGCATCAGAACACTCAGCAAAACTGCTATAATCGATATTACTACCAGAAGTTCTACAAGCGTAAACGCCTTTTTGTCCCTATTGTTCATTATTTAACCCTCCGTATTTTAAACATTACTATATGCCATAAAACTCGCAAATATTCATTCGGCTTATGCCTTCTATAAAATATCTAAACGCATTATTACACATTATTGCATTTAGCACATCACTTTTGAACACCAAATTGATTATTTCTCCCCCCACTTTGTATAAGACCAAGCTTTAATATGTTTTATCTTAAATTGTCCCAAAAATGGAAAACATATGATTGGGTGTTCGTACATTAATTTGCGTGGCACATATTTAATGTTAGTCTTTGTTTAAGCTTGAGTTACAAACAGCTTTCGTCAACTCAAACACACGTCATTTTGCCGAGGACACAGCCCATCCCTCCCCTGATGCTAACTCAGAATCATCATTTATTTAATACAAAATGGTGGGACAAAAACACAAAATATACTATCTTTTCATGAAGGAAACCTTATGTTGTAATACATGGTTTCTAAAAAATACAGTGGTTCGAATGCCATCTCTATTTTTTCTAAGGATGAAGCCGGATTAAAGCTACTATTTTTTATAGGTCTTGCATATGAATGATTGTTGTCCAGAAGCGGTTTCTGCAGTAAAATTATTCGATTGGGTCTGTCGTAAGATGCTGACCAAACCGGACGGCCGGTTTGGTATGTATGAGCGATGGAGAATAAATCTTAAATCACATGTAAACTGGGTGCGGCCGGATTGCAACATGGAAATGGCAAGAGCACTGGCCTCTTACGGGCTTGCCACAGACTCAAATAAATATGAACACATATGTGAAAATTTACTTAATTGGGTTTTAGATGCCCAATATGGGCATGAGCACGGCGAAATCTGTGGAGCATTTCCGTTTTACAAAGTTGAAGGTAAAACAATTCCAAAAGAAATATATACTTGTACTCATTGGCCAAACGATCTGGGGAAAATTTTACGAAATATGTGTTGGTTTTACAATTTCCGCCCCCGTGAAGATTTGCTCGCCTCGGCTGTGAGATTAGCAGATTTCTTTTTAAGAAATCTTTCTTCCGAAGGCACCTTTCCACAAAAAGGCGTCTATTATAACGGGCCGGCATTCAGGCTCTGGCCGGCAGCTGGACTATCTTGTCTGTATGCAATAACTGGCGAAAAAAAACATGCCGATGCCGCAAATTTAGTTTTTGAAAAATTGAAGGCTATGCAGCTTGATAGCGGTCGATTCCGTAGTTCTTTTGAGTCGCCTAATAACAAGGGGTGCAGTGAAGACTGGAGGCCTGTCTCGTCTGAAACCGCTATCGCAATGAAATGCTTTAGCATCGGTTATTCGGTATTCAAGGATGACTCTTATAAGCAAATAGCAATAAAAGCGGCTGATTGGATTTCAAGCGTACAACATCCTTGCGGTGGAATATTGAATTCTGACATGAAATCTGAAAAATCATCTCTTCAACAAGACCATTTGATTGATCTGGTTTATACTCAAGGCTATGCGGTGATGGGGCTGGCACACATTGTCAATAATGTTAGCGATTCGTATAATGAATGCTACAAAAAGCTGAAAAAATTTCTAATCAGCATTCAGTGCCAGGGAGAATCCGAAAACTGGGACGGTGCGTGGCGAGGGTCTTACGATCCTGTGCGGCAGTGCTGGGACGGCCATTGCGATATGAATAATGAGCTTGACGAGGGCGGACTTGATTCAGTTTACACCGGTTGGTGCGCTGCGCCAATAGTAATCGGCCTGCTTGGGGGCTTGACCACCAAGCGTTAAAGATGTGATAATTTAAGGGTATCTCTAAAAATTAACAAAATTTCGTGCAGTTCGCCGCACATTTGATATAGTTAGCTCATTGACAAGTAAATTACGGTTTTTCATATCATTGGCAAAGGATTTCTTATGATGCTCTCCGGACTTTTCGACT
>JAJFVK010000010.1 GCA_021371795.1 Planctomycetaceae bacterium
AGATATTTTATAATCGTCGGCGTCGTCATGCTTCGCTTGGGTATGTCAGCCCAGCGGAATATGAGGAAATAAGCGAAAAAGAACGGAAACAGGTAGCATAAATTCAATCACCGAGTGTCCGTCATTCGTTTAGCACCTCACTGCGCGAAATTTGCGAATTTTCAAAAATTTTGATTTTTGAGAAGGATTTTGAGTGTTTTTTTGCGTTTTGCCGAATACGTGCGCATTTTAAACAGTGTTTTTAATAAAAAACTGAAAAATGACAAAAAACGATAATCTGATATTTGGCAAACAGTTAGAAGAAAAACTGCTTAAAACGTGCGCATTCTCATTTTACACAAAACCTGCTGTAAGTTCTTTATTTAGAGGTTTTATATCTGCCGAAAGTTGCGCAGTGTCAACGTTGGCGGCCGGTGGATGTGCGTGAACATTTCGCCTTTGGGCCAGTCCCTTTTTTGAGCAATCTTTGACGTATTTAATGATACATATTTTCGGACGCGAAAAAAAAATAAAAAATATATCATATAAAATCGTCTGATTTTTTTCATCATTCACGCCTTTACCGGACTTTGGTGTTTTTATCGTCTCCTGCTTTATCACGGGTCAAAATAGTTCGTAATATTTTAATAGTACAAACACTGTTTCGTAAGTGTAGGCGAATTGGGGACTATCCCGGCGGCGGGAAGGTTCGCTGTGCACAGAGCGGAATCGGAGGCTTAGGAAATGAAAACAAAGATAACGGTGATTTTAACAGCTTTGCTCATTATGAGCGCACAATGTTCGGCAACAGAAATTGTCGGTACAGTTACGGCCGGCTACACAGGTCTTGGCGCATCTGATACTATGACTATCTGGGGCGGCGGATTTAGCAATTACAGCACGCCGACAGGCGCAATTCTTCTCAACAAAACAGCAGGCACCGGCGATGGCCAATATATAGATAACGGCACGGTCGGCGTTTTCTGCATAGACCTGTTTGAAACTGTTAAAAGCGGTTCGCTGGCATATAACGTTATAATGACAGAAGACGGGCCGGTGACATCGGCTTCTTATCTTAGCGGCGGAATGGGTGAAGTTAAAGCCGCTTATATAGCCGAGTTGTGGACGAAACATTATGACACGGCCTGGACATCGGGCAGTTATACAACTGGGCAAAAAGCCGCAGCAGAGGCTTTTCAGGCGGCTATTTGGGAAATAGTATATGAAGATTTACCTTCTTCGCCGGTGTACTGGGATGTAGCAGTTGACAGCACCCTCGGAGACGGAGGCTTTAAGGCGACAAATCTTAATTCGACGCTCGCAAATAGCTGGCTGCATTCTCTTAATGGAACAGGCTCGGCAGTTGAACTAAGAGCGTTGACCTATAACGGTTCTCAAGATTTCATCACCGCGTTCAACATACCTGAACCTGCAACTGTGGCGTTAGTGTCTATGGGATTACTGTTTCTTGTGGGAAGAAAAAGAAACTAAATATCGTCGCAGCGACGAGGGAATAAATTTGGGAGTTCAAAATGTTTGGGATTAAACAAAGTCTAACTGTATGTATTATAATCTGCGGCATCGTGTTGACGGCCAATGCGTGTACGGTAACGATGGAAGAGCTTGCAATATGGTCTGGCGGAAGCATCGGCACCGGCAGCGGTGTCGCAATCACAGGGCCAATCGCTTCGGCGAAGGGCATTAATCTCAACACGAGTTCAAGCGTCAACTCTGTTTACACGGCCGGCAGTATATGGCTCGGCAGCAAAGTAACCGTCAGCGGCGAAGCAATTGCCAACAAAGGCATTGATAAATCTAAAACTGCCGTCATAACCGGATATTCAAACGGCAATGCCGGTTTTGAACTTCCAAAATTAGATTATCTGACACAAAACACAATCGGAACAACTTCTGTTTATGTTCCGTGGAAGGGCAGTACGATTCTCAAGCCGGGCGATTACTCGAGCTGGAGTTTGAGCAGTAATACGACAACTAATCTGTCGGCAGGCAGCTATAATTTGAGTAGTTTTTGGGTAGGCTCCGGCAGCGTTGTTAATGTCGATACCTCCGCGGGCGATGTAGTGCTTAATGTTGCCGGCGAATTCAGCGTCAGCAGCGGCGTAACGTTTGTTTCGTCCGGTTCGGGCACTTTGCGAGTTAACGTTTTTAAATCCGATGCGTGGTTCGACAGCAAATCCAAGCTGACGGGCATTGTCAGTGTGTACGGCGGGGGATTGACCACCGGTTCGTCTGTCGGCCTTATCGGCAGCGTTTACGCGACCGGCAACGTCTATCTGGGCAGCGACAGCACTGTTACATATTCAGCTTTCAGCATACCTGAACCGACATCGCTGGTGATATTCGCCACGATGAGTATGTTCCTTGTCGTTAGAAACCAACGCCGGGGTGCCAAAGGTACATCAACTGCGGCGTAGTAAGTTCGTAAAGTGTACTGCGGTTGAATTTGTGCAGCATTGAATTCGCTCCGAAAATGCTCTCGAACGAGAAGGGCTTTTCGTACTCTACGACTTTAGCCTTGTCGAGATTTGCCAGCGATTTGGCAAGCTCTATGGCGTCGGGCAGATAGCCTATCTGGTCGATTAATTTATTGTCCAGCGCTTCGGTCGCGTTGTAGATACTTCCATCGGCAAGTGCTCTTACCTGCTCGGCGGTCAATTCATTCTTTCGCGATTCGGCGACTATACTTACAAACCTTTCATAAGTCGGCATAATCAATTTGCAATTGAGATACTCCAACTGCTCATCCGTTACCGGCTCAAAACTGGTCGGCCAGTCTTTGTGCGGGCCGGACTTGACGACGACCGGCTTGATTCCCAGTTTCATTTCCAGCAGTTCCTGCAAAACGAAATGTCCCATTATGACACCGATTGAGCCTGTAATAGCGGTAGGCTCGGCGATGATTTTATCGCACGCAGCGGAGGCATAGTACCCGCCTGACGCGGCGAGGGTGTCCATAAACGCGACGACCGGATTGCCGGTTTCCTTCCTATAGCAGTTAATCTGATAATACAGTCTGTCGCTTGCGCTGACCGCGCCGCCGGGGCTGACGATGTGGAAGATTACTGCTTTGACCTTGCTGTCTTCTTTGGCGGTGTCAATCTGCTCTGCTATTTCCTTTGCCATTTCGTTCTGGATTATGCCTTCAATGTTGATAATGACGATTTTTGAGCAAGCAGGGCCTGATTGGATTACGTTTTCCTTGTAAACTCCCTTTTTTGATGTGCCTGCCAGTGAAATTGAGCCGACAACGATGAGCGAGACAAACAAAACAATGTTGGCCAAAATCGAGAATGCAAGAATGATTCCGAAAAATATTTTCCAGCCTATCGATTTTTTGGGCACAGACGGCGGCGAGTTCAGATATGTATTTCCATTGATATCCATTATTATATCCTTTCAGTACCAAATTGTCCCTATTTTAAGTGTTTAGCGCCTGTTGTCAAAACAATATCAAATGGCAAATTGTGATATTTTTCTCTTTGCCGACAAAGGCGATAGTGTTAGAATTGCCAAGTTAATAAAAACCGGAGTTCAGAGTATGCTTAGAACATTACAGATAGTTGACAACAAACTGGTCGAAAGCAGCGACAGTAATTCGCAGATTTGTGTCTATGTGGCGCCGGATGACGCGGAACGGAAATATCTTGTCGAAACGCTGAAGATTGACGAGCATACGCTTAGTTCATCTCTTGACCCTGACGAGCCAAGCCGATTGGAGTTCGAGCCTGAACATATAGCGATGATTTTCAAGCGTCCCAAACACTATGCACCGCACGATGAGTTTTTGTTTAAGATACTTTCTGTCGGTGTGTTTATTTTTAACGATAAAATTATCATCGTTCTTGCTGACGATATTCCGCTGTTTGACGGCAAGGTATTTAATAAAGTAACTTCGCTGCCGGAGATTTCGCTGAAGTTAATCTTCAGGGCAATTCTGCACTTCGTCGAGCATCTTCGCGGCATCAACAGAATTTCCAACGAACTTGAGCAGCAGGTAAACGTATCAATGGAAAACAAATATCTGCTGAATATGTTTACGCTGGAGAAAAGTCTTGTTTACTATCTCAACGCGATTCACTCCAATTCCGTTCTTATCAGTAAACTGAAAACATACAGTCCTAAAATCGGATTCACACAGGATAATATGGAATTCCTCGACGATATTTCAATTGAAAATAATCAAAGTCTTGCGCAGACGGAAATATTCTCGCAGGTTCTTTCGAGTATGATGGACGCAAGGGCTTCTATTATCAGTAACAACCTTAATATTCGTATTAAAGCGCTGACGATTCTGACTATCGCGATTATGCTGCCGACGTTTGTTGTGAGTTTGTTTTCAATGAATGTTCGGATACCACTTTCAGAACATCATTACGCATTTTGGATAATAGCTTTTCTGGCGTTTCTGTCCTCGGCGGTGCTGGCTATGTTTTGGTGGCGGAAAAAATGGTAGGAGAATAAATGGATTGTCCTGTCTGTAAAAATCCGATGATTGTGCTTGAACTCGACCGCGTTGAAATCGACCACTGCGTCCAATGCGGCGGCATCTGGTTAGACAGCGGGGAACTTGAGCAGTTGTTTGAGGATGAAAAACAGGCCGAATCGCTAATCAATTCCTTCAAGACAAGAGAGGGCGTTAAGGAAAATCTGCGGCCTTGTCCGATTTGCGGCAAAAATATGGAAAAAGCCGCCGCGTCGAGTTCTATTATTATCGACCGATGCACCAAACATCATGGGATTTGGTTCGACAATAATGAATTAAAAACTATCCTGACGAATAACTTCTTCGGGCAGGAAAACAAAGTTATGCAATTACTTTCAGGAATGTTTTCAAAAAGAAAGGGATAATAAATGACAGTTGAAAAAGGAATTTTCGGCAATATCGATAAAAACAAATCTGTCGAATATTTTGTTCTGAAAAATAAGTCCGGAATGGAAGCGAAAGTGATTACGCTGGGCGCAACGCTTGTTTCGCTGACGGCGGCGGATAAAAACGGTAAATTCGCGGATGTCGTTCTTGGCTATGACGATGCGGCAAGCTATATGGATAATTCCTGCTACTTCGGTTGTACGGTCGGCAGAATCGCCAACAGAATTAAAGACGCCAAATTCAAACTTGACGGCAGAGAATATAAACTTACGGTAAACAGCGGCAAAAACCAACTGCATGGCGGAATCGTCGGCTTCGGCAGGGTCTTATGGAAAGCCGAGCCGTTCGCCGAAGGTAACGGCGGACAGGGCGTTTTGTTCAAATACTCAAGTCCGGACGGCGAAGAAGGGTATCCGGGCAATCTCGACGTTAAAGTAACTTATACGCTGACTGACGATAACGAACTAAAAATAGAATACGTTGCTGTTACAGATAAAACGACCGTTGTAAATCTTACGAATCATTCCTATTTCAATCTGGCAGGGCATAACAGCGGGCGTGATATCCTTTCACATCAATTGCAGATTAATTCCGATACTATTACCGAATCAGACAGCGATTTAATCGCTACCGGCAAACTGGCGAAGGTCGAAAATACCGCTTACGACTTCAGAAAGCCAAAAGCTCTCGGTGCTGATATCAAAAAATTAGATAACGGTTACGATATTAATTATGTTCTAATCAAAAAATCGCTTGCGGAACTTTCTTTCACGGCGAAAGCTGTCGAGCCAAACAGCGGCAGAGTTATGGAAATTTATACGACAGAGCCTGGTGTTCAGTTGTATACCGGAAATTTCCTTGATGGAATCAAAGGCAAAGGCGGTGCTGTTTATAATAAGCAAACGGCGTTCTGTCTTGAGACGCAGCATTATGCGGATTCGCCGAACAAGCCGGAATTTCCATCGGTTGTTCTTCGGCCGGGCGAAACTTACAGACACTTAACGGTTCATAAATTTTCTGTTCAATAAACGAAAGGGGTATTTATGGGAATTGGAGTTTTAATATTAATTGCGGTTGTCGTTGTGGTGATATTCTTTGTCATCGGAGCGTATAACAGTCTCGTTCAGCTTCGCAACAGAGTTGCTAACGCTTGGGCGCAAATCGATGTTCAGCTCAAACGCAGGCACGACCTGATTCCGAATCTTGTCGAAACCGCCAAAGGCTATATGCAGCACGAACGCGGAACTCTCGAAGCTGTAACTAACGCACGCAGCCAGGCGATGGGAGCCAAAAGCGTAGGCGATATGGCCAAAGCCGAAGGTGTGCTCGGACAGGCTTTGAGCAAGTTCCTGCTGACGGTCGAAGCGTATCCGGATTTGAAGGCAAATCAGAATTTTCTCGCTTTGCAGGAAGAACTTTCCAGCACTGAAAACAAAATCGCTTTCTCCCGGCAGGCTTATAACGACCAGGTTCTGTTCTATAATAATAAGATTCAGATGTTCCCATCCAATATTATCGCGGGAATGTTTAATTTTGCTCAAAAAGAATTTTTCCAAATTGAAAATCCGGAAGAAAAAGCAGTACCAAAAGTCAGTTTCTAATTTTTAATTCTTAATGCTTTAATGGAACTCCTAATAATTCTGGAAATTGAGATTGCTTCGTCGTTCTGCTTCGCCAAAGCTATGCAGAACTTCTCGCAATGACATTGTTAAAGATTGTTTTAATATTACTTTTTACTTTTAACTTATCACTTTAAACTTTTATGTGGGAACAGATACAGGCAAATAAAAGAAATTCGCTGCTGCTGATAGTTTTGATGGCAGTTGTGCTCGGCGGTCTTGGCTGGCTAATTGGTATGTCGGTTTCGCCTGCGCCTTATTCTGGCGCGTTCGGGCTTGGCATCGCTCTTTGCGTTTGGATGATTCTGGCGATGGTCAGCTTCTCCAGCGGCGACGCGATATTTCTGGCCGCCAGCAAAGCAGTGCCGGTAACAAAAGACGTGCATCCGCAGCTATTCAACGTTGTCGAAGAAATGGCAATCTCCGCACAGCTTCCTATGCCGAAGGTTTACATCATTAACGACCCCGCTCCGAATGCCTTTGCAACAGGCCGAAATCCGCAAAACGCATCGCTGGCTGTTACGGCAGGTTTACTCGGCAGGCTCAATCGCGACGAATTGCAGGGCGTCGTCGGGCACGAAATGAGTCATATTCTCAATCGCGATATTCTTTTCGTGACTGTCGCGGGCGTTATGCTCGGTGCGATAACGATAATTTCCGAAGTTTTTCTGCGAAGTATGTTTTACAGTTCGCTGGGCTCCAGCAGATACTCATCTCGCGGCAGAGGCAAAGGCGACGGCGGGCAGGCGATAATGATGATTATCGCGTTGGTCGCAGCAATTCTTGCTCCGATTATGGCGACGCTTTTATATTTTGCTCTTTCACGAAGACGTGAATATTTGGCAGATGCGAGTGCGGCAAGATTGACACGCTATCCGGAAGGGCTTGCAAGTGCTCTTGAGAAAATTTCGCAAAATACCGTTCCGCTTGCTTCTGCCAATAAAGTAACCGCTCCGATGTATATCGTAAATCCTTTGCAGCAGGCGGGTATGAAACTTTCAGATTTGACCAGTACGCATCCGCCGATTTCAGAGCGTGTAAAAATTTTGCGGGGAATGTCGGGCGCATCTTTTGCGGATTATTCAGACGCATTTAAAAAAACAACGAGACATTCGACTCCTATACCGTCGTCGTCTTTGAAGCAGGAAACTGTTGAGATTCGGCCGGCATCAGAGCAGGGGCCGGTATCGGCCAAAGGGCAGCACAGGAATATTGGCGATATAATGTTCAAGACTTCTGGATTTAAGTTCGTAAATTGCAACTGCGGATTAAGAATGAAAATTCCGCCGAATTTCAAAGCTGACACTGTGCAGTGTCCAAGATGCGGAACGACACATACGATTTAAAATTTAAGGATACCTCTAATAATTCGTAAATCAGAGCCATGAGCGTTGAAGCGAAGCGTAAGCCCTCGTAGGGGGGGGATCCATAAGCGAAGTGGGGGGAGCGATTGGGTAGTAGTCGTTGCGTCATTGATAAGTACATCATTTAGGACAACGCGGTAATCTCAACACTATGCTTCCAATATCACTTCACCATAAAAAAAGTTTTTTATACTTGTATTTATACAATTTATTAATATACTGTACTTGCCTTTTCAATACAATTTTGTGCGATGTATTTAGATGTGTGAAATCCAAAAAAAAATAGAATCTTTTTTAGAATTGCAAAAATCAAAAAAGCCTTTTCATTCCGAAAATTGGACTGAGGCAGATACTAGATCGAAATTTATAGATACTCTTCTGATAAATTGTTTAGGGTGGTCAGAAGATAGTATTCGAAGAGAAGTTTCATCAAATGGATTGAGATTAGATTATCTTCTTTCTACAACTCGACCTGTAATTGTCGTTGAGGCAAAAAAGGCGGGAATTGAGTTTCCTATATTCCAAAATAAAAAAATACAAACTGTTAAATTAGATTCATATCAAAAAACAAATCCATCTCTAAAAGAACATATAAAACAAGTGGCACAGTATTGTTGGGACAGATCTGCTCCAATTGCGGTTCTTACTAATGGTAAAACTTATATATTTTTTGTGGCAGTTAGAGGCGACGGAGTTCCATGGAACGAAGGTAAACTGATAATTATTCCCAATATTTTTGATGAAAGCACTGATTTTGCGGATTTATACAATTTGTTATCAAAAGAAATTATTCTAACCGGTGGGTTATTATCACGTTTGCTTGTAGATGAAATTGCAATACGTCCCAAAAGTGTTTTAAGCACATATAATGACCCAAACATGACAATCCCAAGAAATCAATTGGGCTTGGCGTTAGAACCTCTATTGCTTCAGGTGTTTTCTGATGTAACAAAAGAAGATTCACCAGATGTTTTACAAAATTGCTACGTGTTACCAGGTGAAACACATCTTTATAAAGAGGAATTCGAAGCACTGCTTATAGATAGACCGCCTAAATTTCCCGATACGGTGTTATCGCTTTGTTCTAAAAACAATTATGAAAAATTTCATGAATGTTTAAAAGATTATTTTTCCAGAAAAGACTGGGAACGAACGATATTTGTAATCGGCGGAGTTGGGGTTGGTAAAACAATGTTTTTAAGGAGATTTTTTGATTCACACATTAACAAAGACAATGTTTCTTCAAAAACAATAGCGTTCTATATCGATTTTAGGAAACCTGGGCTTGATCCTCAAAAAATAGAAAATTTTATCTATGAAAAATTATTTGATGCCATTATCGAACTAGATCAAAAACCAGTATCAGACGAAAATATTAAATTTGATTTTTCTTCTTATAATGGACTCCAACAGGTATTCTGGCCACAGATGAAATGGTTTTTAGGAGGCCCCGAAGGCCAATTGAAAGATATTGACCACAAGGAATATGAAAAAGCAAAGATAAATTTTCTGTCATCTCTCAGGGATAATAAAAAATTATTCGTAAAAGGCGCGTTCAGGGTTTTAAGAGAGAAGTACCATCAATATACTTGTGTTATCTTAGACAACGCAGACCAATGCAATGCTGATTATCAAAAAGCAATTTACCTTTATTCTAGGACGTTAGAGTCCTATTTAAAGTGTTTGATTATTGTTGCATTAAGAGAGGAGTGGTATTGGCATTTTGGACAAGTTGGTGGCCCTCTATCGGCATATCATGACACAGTCTACCATATTCCCGCCCCACGAGTCAGAAATGTTTTAGAAAAAAGGATTGATTATGCATTAGAATTGTTAGGGAAATATCACATACCCAAAGCTTATGCTATTTTAGGTGAAAATTTAGAGTTAGAAGCCAAACACCTTATTAAATATCTCAGAATATTTAAAAGTGCTTTTATAAATAACGATGACATAACTATTTTTTATGAATGTTTGAGCAATGGGAATGTTAGGCGAGGATTAGATGCCTTTTTGAATTTCTTACGTTCAGGGCATACACATGTCGATGAATATTTGAAAGCTATAGTATCTGATGGTACATACGTTTTAAAATTTCATCAAGTATTTAAATCTATTAGCAGAGAAAGATACTTTTATTATTCTTCTAATCGTAGTATCATTCCAAATGTTTTCAGCCCAATAGATGGTGTTGATGGTTTGCAGTTGTCTTATTTTGTAAAAATTTATCTATTAAATTGTCTTGCTCAAGAATCTACGACCGATTCCCCACAGGGGCGCGGGTATGTGCCTATGACCCAAATAGATTATATCCTTGATAAATTAGGATTAACTCAAGATAATAGTAAGAAATTAATTACTAATCTTTTTGACAAAAGTTTAGTCGAGCCGGATGCGAAATTATCTTCAGATTTTGAGAGTTGGAAATATTTAAAAATCACAGCCTTTGGTCTATATGTAATTAAAAACATGACCCATAGATTCTCGTATCTTGAGGCAATCATGCTAGATACCCCAATAAAAAACATGGAAATCTTAACAAGAATAACCGGGTTATATTTAGAAGGCGTAAAACCTTCATTACATCAAAGGCTTATATGTGTCCAAGACTTTTTGAAATATCTACAGAAAGAAGAAACTTTTGAACAAATACGGATACAACAAGCTGGACTTGCGGGCAGATTTTCTGAATATATGCCAGTGCTGTGTACTCATATAAAGAACGAGATTGATGAACTAAAAGAAGAAATAAAACAAAATCCGTTTGTCTGATAGTATTTATATTTTAATCTACTTAATATTTTTTTACCAAAACGTAAATAATCAGTTTCTTGCTCCTCAAAATTTATTAGAAAATTTAAGGTGTCCGGTACATTTTTTGTCCGCCCCTGGCGGACAAGTCTTCAACCTTCTATCCGAGTTTCCGCCAGGCATTTACCCTGTGGCTAACAAATAAATCTTCGTGATACTTCTTTTCTTTGTGGTAAAAATTCGTGTCGATTCGTGGTTTCAATTTTTAAAACAAAAATCTCTGTGGCTTGGCGGTGAACGTAAAAAATCTGCATTATCTGCGAAATCAGCGATCAAATGAGGTCTTGAATTGTAACGTCTTTCCGTAAAATGTGTTAGTGATTGTGTTTAAAAAATGCGCAAGCGGCATTTTCAGCTTTCCGTTATTTTGGTGTTTTTATTTGTTTTTAGTCAATTTTATATGCGATTGACTTTTATTTTGTTGATAACAGGCTGAAATAAAAATAGTTTTTTCACGAACTTGCGCGAAACAATCTGAACTTGCGCGGAATATGCACCAAATTCTTGCGCACAAATTACAAATCGGAGCTTTTTTAAGATTTTTGGTTTAATTTCGCGCAATTCAGACTTTTTGATAGCGTTTTTTGAGATGAAAAACGTGTCCACAATTCTGGAAAACGGCTGTAATTACGCCATAGCGAAGTCGAATTATTGCAAATATTAAATTGTATTACCTCATAACCCAATTCATTGCTTTATAAACCAGCGATGTGTTGCTGCGGAAATTCGGGTCGCCGCTGATTGAATAATCCAACTGCAAAGTCTTTCTTAAATAAATCTTTTCAGGATTGCCGTTCGGGTCTTTTTGTGTCGGATGCTCTATCACGACCGTTTCATTGCTCAAGCCTGCGATGTACAGCGAAATGTTTTTTGCCTTCACATCGAAATCAGGCCAGATAATCACGAGGTCTTTTGTGTTGTCTTCGCCCTGAAGGATTCTGTTTTCGGCAGTCTCAAGCGATGCAAGGAACGGGAATTTCTTTTTGTGTCTTGCTTTAATTTTGTCAAACACAACGTTTCTTGTATCTCTGTATGCCGGAATTATCTGGAACGTGTCGGTAACAAGCTCATTGGTCGGATAGAACGGCACATCGATGTTCGTATTGTTTGTCATCGTTAGAATCACATACCAGAACCTTTGCGGTTTTCTTTCGCCGGGGATTTTTACGGTAATCTGCTGCGGCTGATTGTAAACGACGTTCAGCGTCCACTGGTTTGCGCCGGGTACGATTGCCGGTGCAGGTGCGCAAAAGCCGGTTAATGATGTGAAAAGTATGATTGCCGCTATGCTGAAAAATAATTTATGTTTCATTTTATTGCCTTTAGATAATCAACAAAACTCTATTTTAGCCTAAATAGCCTATTTTTTCAATGCTTTTCTATGACAAAATCCGGCCAATTCGCATTTTGGACAGTAATTGTTCTGTTTGCCCGTGCAATTTTCAAGGATTCCGATTCTGCACAGTGCAAAATCGTATTTTACGGGGTCGTCAGGTGAGATTTCAGCGAATTTTCCGGTTATTTCAATCGCGGTCTTGAGATTGTACGTCTTTTTATTGTGCAGACCAACGATTTTGCTCAAACGACCCATGTGGACATCGACGGGTACGACTAATTTGGATTTATCGATTTTTTTCCACAGGCCTACGTCAACTTCATCACTTCTGACCATCCAGCGGAGGAAAAGGAATAATCTTTTGCACGTTCCGCCATTGGCAGGGTCGGAAAGCAGGAATTTTAACCCCCGGCTCTTGTCTGTGCAGTTCAATGTGCTGATGAATTTGGCCGCGGCTGGGACGATATTAACATCCGATTGGCGGTATCCGTCTAAAAACAAGCCTTCGAGGCTGCCGAAGCGATTTATGACCCTTTTCAGGTTTTCAAGAAGTATTACAATATCGTTGCTGGTATTAAACCGATATTTGAGCGGAGCGAACAGTTTTTTGTCTTTTGCGGAAAAATTTTTGATAAATTCAGCAGGACTATTGCCCATTTTCCCCAACAGATTTGTCAGGAATTTTGCAATCTGCTCGACCGCACCATACGCGAACATCGCTGCCAAAAAGCCCGCAATCTCCATATCCGATTTGCTTTTGTATCGATAGATGAACTGCAGGGGGTCGGGCGGGATAAATTGCCTGTGATTGTACTTTTCGTACAGGCCTTCGAGTAGAGTTTTAAGTTCCGGAGTCATAATTTAGATAACATATACCAAAAGGCATACCCTGAATACAAGTTTATTGTTCTTGACAGGTCGGTTTTGCCGAAATAGTATTACTCAAACTATGATAATAGATTGCCATACACATTTAAGTTGTATAAGCGGGCAGATAAGCCCTGAAGACCATTTTGCCAGTTCCGGGCAGGCTGACGGGTGTTTTGTGCTTGCCAGTCCTGAAGAATCAAACAAGGGCGCTAATAAAGTCGTCAGCGATTATATTCTGCGGCATACAGATAAAATGTATGGTTTCGCAGTCGTTAATCCTGTAACCGACGACATCAGCAAAAAATACTGGTCGGCCATGAAGAGCGAAATGGGATTCAAAGGCACGGTGCTTTATTGCAGCGGGCAGGGATTTCATCCGGCACATAGTTTGGCGATGCAGTTTTATGAAGTCGCAGAGGAATTGAAATTGCCGGTGTTCTTTCATAATGCTCCGCCATATCACGAAGATGCGGTGCTTGAATACGCTCGGCCTTCGCAGCTCGATGAAATCGCACGCAATTTTAAAGACCTTAATATTATAATCGGCTCAATGGGGCAGCCGTTTACGAGTGAAACGATGTGTATGCTCGGCAAACACGAAAATGTTTTCGGCGATTTGACAATCAATCCGCAGAAAGTCTGGGGAGTTTATAATCTGGTTCTTGCTGCCAATGAAGCGGATGTTTTGGGGAAATTAATCTTCGGCAGCGGACTGCCGTTTGGTAAGCCGCAAAGCTGCATTGAAACGCTGCTTGGATTTAATAAACTTCTTGCCGATACAAATCTTCCGACGGTGCCGCGTGAAAAGATTCGCGAAATAATCGAACGCGATGTTCTTGCACTTTTCGGCTTCGGCAGCAAATAGGACTCTTCGAATGGGCAAGGAACGCTGGTCGAGCAAACTCGGAATAATTCTTGCGGTGGCCGGCAGTGCAATCGGCCTTGGCAATTTTCTCCGCTTTCCAGTTCAGGCCGCGAACAACGGCGGCGGGGCGTTTATGATTCCATATTTCGTCGCGTTGCTGCTGGTTGGACTGCCTTTGATGTGGATTGAGTGGACTATCGGCAGGTTCGGCGGCGGTTTCGGACACAGCACTGCGCCGGGAATTTTTCACACACTCTGGAACAAAAATAAATTCATCAAATATTTCGGCGTCATCGGCATCTTTGGACCAATTATAATTTTTGTTTACTATATTTATATTGAGTCCTGGCTGCTCGGATACAGCGTTTTTGCTATTATCGGTAAATATAACTCCTGCACAAATTCGGAGGCAATGGCTTTGTTTTTGCAGGCTTATCAGGGGCTTGTAAAGAACGAACATTTTTCGAGTATTGCCCCGGCATATTTATTTTTCATTGTAACTTTCGCACTTAACGTTGGCATTATATGTCTTGGCATCAGTAAGGGCATCGAAAAAGTTTGTGAATTTGCGCTGCCGGTGCTGTTTGTTTTCGCGATTATTCTTCTTGTAAGAGTTTTGACGCTCGGTACGCCTGACGCTTCAAAGCCTGAAAATAATGTAATTAACGGGCTTGGGTTTATGTGGAATCCGGACTGGTCTGCGCTCAAAAGCGCGAAGGTCTGGGTCGCGGCGACGGGACAAATTTTTTATACGCTAAGCGTCGGCATCGGCGTGATTATAACTTACGCCAGTTATCTTAAAAAGCAGGACGATGTCGCGCTGTCGGGTTTAGGCGCTGCGGCGACAAACGAATTTGCGGAAGTTATTTTCGGCGGCAGTATCGTAATTACCGCGGCGTTCGTTTTCTTCGGCGCATCGGGTGCGAAAGAAATCGCAGCCAGCGGAGCGTTCAATCTTGGCTTTATAACGATGCCGCTTGTGTTGCAGAAAGTAGCGTTCGGAAATATCTTCGGCTTTATGTGGTTTATGCTTTTGTTTATCGCGGGTATCACTTCTTCGATTTCGCTTGCGCAGCCGGCGGTTGCGTTTCTCGAAGACGAATTTAATTTTACAAAGAAAAAGGCCAGCGGTGTTTTCGCAATCGTAACTTTTGTTTTGTGTCAGCCGGTGATTTTCTTTTTGGGCAGGGGTGTGCTCGACGAACTTGATTTCTGGAGCGTGAGCGTTTGTCTGATTGTGTTCGCGACGGTCGAGGCGATTCTTTTCGCGTGGGTGTTCGGAATGGAAAAGGCGTGGACGGAACTGCACGTCGGGTCGGATATAAGAATTCCGCGAATCTACCGTTTCATTATTAAATATGTTACGCCGATGTTTCTGCTGGGAATGCTGGGGTTCTGGTTCTGGCAGGATTGGCGAGGCATTATCTTAATGAAAAATGTTCCGGCGGAAAATAAGCCTTATATTCTGGCGACGCGAATAGGACTGCTGGTTTTCTTCATGGTGCTTGTTTATCTGGTGTTCCACTCGTGGAGCAAACGACAGAAGAATGGGATGGTGAACGATGCGAATTGATGGCTGGATATTTATGATTGCAAGCTGGCTGATTATTATCGGCTTGTTTGCGTTTACGCTGACAAAAATTCTGCGGGATAAAAACAAGGGCGCATAAAAAAACCGGCGAAAGATTCCGCCGGTTTTGTCGTTACTATCAACTATCAACCAATAACTAACAACTATTTAAAGCCTTTCGGCTGATTTATCTTATACTTCTCAAGGCAGGCCTTTTCAAGGTCAACGCCGTTGATATTCGCCAGCGTACAAAGCCATGCAACAATGTCGGCGAACTCTTCTTCCCTTTCTTTAAGCGTTGTCTTTTCGTCGGCAAGGGCAGTAGCCAACTCGCCAACCTCTTCGACAAACCACATAAAGGTCTTAGGAGTACCACGTTCACTATCTCGCTGCTGGTATCTGTCAGCTATTAGCTGTTGAAAAGCCCTGATATCCATTCGTTGCTAACAGGCAAACTTACTCGGCCAATACTTCGCCAAGTTTTGCAGCGCTGAAGATCTCTCTGACTTTTTCAGTAGCGTTTCTGCAAACCTTTTCCATCTTAAGGCTGAACGGCTCATTGTTTGTCTGCTCTGCTAATTGCAGATGACTGAACAACGGTCCATCGACAGCTTCGATGATTTCCAGCAAAGTGATGTTTTCAGCCGGTCTTGCGAGGAAGAAACCGCCGCGAGGACCTCTCTTGCTGCGAAGGACGTTTGCCCTAACCAGCTGCTGAAGAATTTTCAAAAGATATTCCAGCGGTATGTTATACTGCTTCGAAATCCTTGATGCCAATACAGCGCCTTCCTTGTAATATTGTGCAATATAACCTACTGCTACCAATGCGTAACCTGTTGACCTGCTAATCTTCATTTTTTTTGCCTCCAAAAAAAGAGATTTGTATATTTATTAACTTTATGAGACCTAAAAAGACATATTTAGGTATCTTTACTATAATACTATAATTATAGAGTGAAAGTTCAAAGTTTCCCTGGATATTTTTTAAGTCCTTATTTGACAAGTAGTTGCGAATATATGAAAAAGCCGTATAAGACTGCTGAAAACCCAATAAAACAAGGAAACCAATAAAAACGGTAAATAAACCGGCTTTCTTGTACCAAAAAAGTTTAATCCTTTCAAGAGTTTTTTTTGAAGAAATATAAATATTCTGATACCACAGGCATTTTTTAATATCGCTTTGAACGGTTTGCAAATCATTATGCCAGCTTCGCTAAGCCGCGAATCAAGACCGCAGTTATTTAAGGCCGTTTGTATAACCTCAAAATTTGGGAAACCGGCTGTCTTTGCTTGACTTTTGAATGTTTTTTGCCTACGATTAGTTAACTGACATTTTTTTGGAGTAACAAGTGTTATGGAAGATGTAAAACCTCGCATAAGTATTTACTACGCACAGGACGCGACTGTTATTACCATCACCGATGAGAAAATCCTCGAAGATGAAGACGTCAAGGCGCTTGAGGAATCAATAATACCGCTGGTCGATGGGCCTGTAACGCTTATAATCGACTTCAGCAATGTTCGCTTCCTTTCCAGTGCAGTGCTCGGTCTTTTAATCCGAGTAAGCAAAAAAGCGACAGAGCAAAAAGGCAAATTGCGACTCTGCGGCATCGGCGCACGCATTTTTGAAATCTTCAAAATAACCAGACTCGATGAAATATTCGATATCTACGAAGACGCGAAAAAAGCGATGAGCAGTCTGAAATAATCGTCCAGCCTCAACGGCTGATAATGACATCTTTTGTTTTTGTCGATAACCATATATCTATGTCATTAAAAACCAGTAGTCATGAAAAAATCGTTCTAAAAGGCATAATGTCAGAGCTTCGCCGGACATGCTCCCAAATCCTCTGCAGTGCCAAACAGCTTGGTTATTCGGACGATGATACTTTCGCTGTTCATCTGTCGCTGGAAGAAGCGGTCGTTAATGCCGTTAAACACGGCAACAGAGCCGATTGCAGTAAGAACGTTACAATAGAGTATGACATTACGCCTGAAAAAATCCGTATTACCGTTACGGACGAGGGCGGGGGCTTTGAACCCGGCGATGTCGCCGACCCAAGAGCCGGCGAAAATATATACAAGACAGGGGGAAGGGGTGTATTACTGATAAAGTCCTATATGGATTCGATTGAATACAACCAAAGCGGCAATTCCATCACTATGACGAAAATAAACGGCAAACTTCCAAAACAAGGGGAAATAAGGTAAAGCGATTTGTGGGTTGTGCCGATGTCAGCTTATAACAATTTTTTTCAGGTGGAGCACTTTAGTGTTTAAAAAAATATTGATATTCATAGTGGCGGCCTATGTGCCGACGATAACGGTAATGTTTGCAGGCTGTGCGGAAGAAGATTCCTATACCCCGCAAATCACCGGTTCTGTT
Organism: Planctomycetaceae bacterium; assembly: GCA_021371795.1. Classification (NCBI taxonomy): domain Bacteria; kingdom Pseudomonadati; phylum Planctomycetota; class Planctomycetia; order Planctomycetales; family Planctomycetaceae; species Planctomycetaceae bacterium. Next base: position 17,692 of record JAJFVK010000010.1, read on the forward strand.
CCTACATTGAGACACGATTATTCAAGTTATAGAAGGTCTTACAGCACATACAAACCTTCAACCACGACAAAAACTTACAGCAGTCCTTACAAGGTGGAAAGCGGCAAGAGCGATAAATCAACAGCGTCTTCGCCCTGGGCACCACCTTCCAATGTAGAGAGAAGCTGGAAAGCAATAGTCATTCATCACTCGGCGACAGACACAGGTAATGTCGCGTCAATAGATGACTATCATCGCAATAACAACGGCTGGGATGGAATTGGATATGATTTCATTATCGGTAACGGCTCGGGCTGCGGCAACGGTGAAGTTGATTCGACTTTCCGCTGGACAGGGCAGAAGACCGGCGCTCACTGCAAAACAGATTCATCCAACTGGGCAAACGAAAAAGCTATCGGAATTTGTCTGATTGGCAACTTCAATAAAACAAGACCGTCAAGCAGTCAAATGTCTTCACTTTTAAAACTCGTGCGATTCCTCGCAAAACGATATGATGTGCCGGCAAGCCGAATTTATGGCCATAATACTACGCCGGGCCATAGCACAAAAACAGAGTGTCCGGGCAAAAACTTCTCGATGAGCTACTTAAAAGCAAATCTGTAATAAAATATTTCTATACGACCTTGTGAAAGGGGCGACTTAAAAAATCGCCCTTTTTTATTATGTCATTTCCAAATATAAAGCATTGACTTGCGTTGTTTTTTGACTTAAAAGGTAACGGTTATTTATTTTTTAAGGGAAAAATGATGAAAGCCAAATCGTTATTTTGCATCTCAATTCTGTTCGCAATCCTGTCAATCAATGTTTCCACATATTCTGCCGCAGAACCAGGCGAAATAAAAATTCAGGCAGTCGATAGTCCCAACGATTTTCACTTTGCAATAATGGGCGACAGGAATGGCGGAGAAGAAAAAAGTGTGTTCGCACAGGTAATAAATAAAGTAAATCTAATGTGTCCGGCCTTTGTTGTCAGCGTCGGCGATAATATTCAGGGTTACAACGAGGACCCCAATAAAATATATAAAATGTGGGATGAATACGATTCGCTTATCAAAAAGCTCAACGTGCCTTTCTTAAAAGTTGCCGGCAATCACGATATAACAAACGATATGGCTGCTGAAATTTATCAGAAACGTTTCGGCCGCGCATACTATTACTCAATTTATAAAAATGTTCTGTTCCTGTTCCTTAATACCGATGACCCGTCTGCGAAAATGGACCCGCAGATTTCAAAAGAACTGAACGAAGAAAAACAGCAGTTAAAAGAAATGGGCAAGACGCAGGGGATTACGCCGCAGGGTCTGATGAAACTGCAGCAGTATAAAGACAAGCATCGCAACTTGAGCGGTGCGAAAATATCAGACGCTCAATTCGATTTCTTTAACAAAGTATTGGCCGACAATAACAATGTCCGCTGGACGTTTGTGGCAATGCACAAGCCTGTGTGGAAGCAGACCCAGCCGCCGGCGAACTGGGTCAAGCTCGAAGGCATCCTGAAGAAAAGACAGCATACTGTTATCGCGGGACACGAGCATATCAACTCGTATTATCGGCGGAACAACTCGGACTACATTGTGATGAGTACTTCAGGTGCAGGCCGGCCGCCAAAATCGCTGCCCGGCGTTTATCATCATATACTGTGGGTAACGATGAGCGGCGAAGAGCCGAGTATCGCAAATTTAATGGCTGACGGCATTTTAGAAAAATCCGATATCAAGCCGTTGACAGACGTTAATAGTATGGATGTTAAAAAAATGATAGAAGAATACGAGGGCGGCAAGTAAAAATCAAAATTGCTGATTCGGCCTAATGGCCGAGGAAATTTAATGAAATAATGTTTGCAGTTATTTTCCTGGATTGTAAATTTTACCGCCGAGTGTGGAATACGTTTTCAGAACTGCGGCGGCCTGGTTGCGCAGGACATCACATTGGACGGCGATGCTTCGCTTTTGAAGCTCCTCAATCCAGTTCTTTAATTTTGGCCCTTCATCGAAACCAATACTTCTGGCGTCATGGTCGCTCGCGCCGCAAATTAGAGAACTAATTCCTGACCATGGTATCGCACCATAACACATAGCGCACGGTTCGGTTGACGCGACGAGTTCATATTTTAATTTTCCGCCGTTGCTTAAATCGAAACGATTTAATATTTTTTGAGCCAGTACCAGTGCGACCATTTCAGCGTGTAAAATCGAACAATTCGCCGATTCAACAAGATTAACGCCGGGGGCGATGAGTGTGCCTTTGTCATCGAAAACGGCAGCGGCAAACGGGCCGCCGGTTTTCTCTTTTATGTTCCGCTCGGATAGTTCAATTACAAGTTTCATTCTGTCTTTCATATTCGGCAGGATGATTTTTTCACCGGCGAAATAATTCATAAGCCAGGACGGAAGCGAAATGTTGAAGTTAGGAATAAACATTTTTATTATTTTGAAACGTATTTTTTTATGTTTCTAAACGCCTGACGGAGACGGTTTTCGTTCTCGACAAGCGCAATTCTTACGTAACCTTCGCCATGTTCACCGAAAGCACGGCCGGGCGACATTACGACATTAGCGTTTTCAAGAAGGTCATTCGCGAAATCAATAGAGCCTTTGCCTTTTAAATGTTCTTCAGCAATTTTTGCCCATACGAACATCGAGGCTCTCGGTTTTTCAACCTGCCAGCCGAGCCGATTCAGGCAATCGCAAACAACATCTCTTCGGAACGCATATTTTTTATTTTGCTCGACGACATCGTTTTCACAGTTTCGCATCGCGATAATTCCGGCGATTTGTGCAGCCTGGAAAATGCCGTAATCGTAATATCCCTTTATCGTTGCCAATGCTTCAATCATTGTCGGATTGCCAACGGCAAAACCCATACGCCAGCCGGCCATATTGAACGCCTTGCTCATCGTAGAAAATTCCACGCCGACGTCTTTTGAGCCCTTGACGGAAAGGAAACTCGGTGCCTTATAACCATCAAAGCAAGTATCGCCGTAAGCGAAATCGTGAATGACGGCGATGTGCAATTTTTTGGCGATGTCCACAACATTTTCGAAATAGCTCAAATCATCGACAGTCATAGCTGTCGGATTGTGCGGGAAATTCAGAATCATCATCTTCGGACGCGGATAAAGTTTTTCACAAACGTCTTTGATGTTTTTCAGAGAATCAGTCGTATTGCCAAGCGGAACGGTAACAACGTTTGCGCCGGCAAGCGCGACGGCGTAAATGTGAATCGGGAATGCAGGGTCGCAGACAATGGCGGTGTCGCCGGGGCCGAGCATCGCAAGGCACAAATGACTGAAGCCTTCCTTGCTGCCGATGCAGGCGAGCACTTCCTTGTTCGGGTCGAGTTCGACGCCGTAATTTTTGGCGTACTTGACCGCGACTTCTTTTCTTAAATTATAAATGCCGCGACTGACAGAGTATCGATGGTTACGCGGGTCCTGTGCGGCTTCGCAAAGTTTATCAACGATAACCTTCGGCGTAGGGTCGGACGGATTGCCCATTCCCAAATCTATAACATCTATCTGCTGCTGTCTCTTTGCCAGCTTGAGCGCGTTAAGTCTGCCGAATAAATAAGGCGGCAGTCTTTTAATTCTTTCTGCCGGTTCAATCTTGAAGTTTGTCATTATATTATTGTCCTAATGCCACAGAGTATTAACTATTACTTTAGCCACAGAACTCACAGAGAACACAGAGATTTATTTTTGTATATATTTTTTCTCTGTGAACTGTGTCTTCTGCGGCTTATTATGTTTTCATCGAATCGAGTTCAATGAATGCTATCGGAACGAAAATAAAGATGGGCAGCCAAGCCCATAATTCAGGCATAACCCTGCCTGCGATGGTAATGTCCGCAGCGAAAACTTTACTTATAAAAGTAAGTATGTAACAAAGCGATGTCAATCCAAAACTTACAAATACCGCGGACTTGAGTCCCTTGGGGTCTCTGCATACCAACAGAGGCAGTGAAATCATAAGCATAATGAAGTTTATTATCGGGTCTGTCAACCGGAAATTTTTCTGCGCGTAAAGTCTTGGCATATCCTTGGGATTCTGTTTGGCAAGCCGCATCAAATCATACGAGCTTAATAAATCCATGTGCGTCGATTGCCGGCGGACTGGAATGTCTTTTGGAACCAAATCGCTGGGGCAGGATTGTATCGGCTGATTAGATTTGTCCGACGGTTTGTCCGATATTGTCAGCAGCATTCCGTTTTTCAGAATCCATTCTTTCGCTTTCTCGTTATAACTCGCCGAATCAGCTTTTATAATTCCCGTAACATCCCAGAGCAGCGTGCCCTTTTCTTTTTGCTTTCGCGTAATAATTGTGGGATTAAGGATTGTTTCTTCGGTGACATTATACTGCGGTGAACAGAATAAATTGCCATGACTGTCGTTAAGGAACCACATATCATAATACAACTCTTTGGTGGATGAGTCGTGCGAACGGACGAGTTTGTCGGCCATTGGAGGAATCAAAAATTCCTCGTCAATAATGTGCAATCCTGTAAAGCACAGAGATAACAGCAGAATAGGAGCGATGACTCGCTTGAGACTTACGCCGGAGGCCATAATCGCGGTAAGCTCGTTGTGCTTTGTCATTTTGCCCAGCGAAAATACCGAGGCCACGACCGTAATCATTCCTGCGAAATCACGAAAATACAAAAAGCTGTTCCTGCCGTAATATACCGCGATATTACCCAAAACCTGCGCAGTTGAAATTTCCGCGTTTTCTGTGAACTCGTCAACGTTGACAAAAAGGTCTATCATTATGCGGAGCCCCATCAGCACACAAAAGGAAATTAAATATCCTGTGAGAAAGTTCTTCGCGACATATTTATCAAGTATCTTCATTAACTAAAATCAAATATCAAAATGTAAAAATCAAAATTAAGGCAAGGCCTGTCGGCCTGACTATTTTATATTTAGCTCTTTAGTAATTTCCTGTAAAGCATAAGGGATATAATTGTCAGCAGCGCCAGGCCTGACCACATAAGTATAATACCCATATCGGCGCCGGCGGTCGAGTGCTGATTTTTTGTAATGTTTTTGCCCATCATAATAAAGATAAGCAGCGCGGCCGCGGGAATCGAACTGATGCCGAAAGCGGTGAGCAAATGGCCGCCGCGGAAACGAATGCCAAGCTCTGTGCCGATGAGAATCAGCGTTATGCAGCCGATGCCGAAGACAAGACGCGAATGAATTTCGGCCTTTATTTCAAGAAAGGTTACACTGGTCTTGCGGTTCATTTCCTTGATTAAGGCATCAAGTTTCGGCGAAGGCTTATCAAGAAATTTATGTTCGTTTGCCGTTGCCATTACATCTTCGCCGAGTTTTGCGGCAATTGCATCCGGCAGAGAAAGGTTTTTTGCAGAATAACGCGGCTTGATAAATTCCACGCCGCGATCAATCCATACGGCATTCGGGAAAATGAGAAGTATTTTTTTGCTGGGTCGCGTTTCAGTTTCGCTGGAAAGCTGAAGCACAATTTTTTCGCCGTGGAAATTCTTTTCCAGCTCGTCGGTGCTTTTGTTGTATTCGTAAAGCTCCGCTTTGCCGAGCAGTTCTATTGTTCCGTTCTTCTGGTTCAATACGCTTTGTTCCGCTTTGAAACGGATAACGACATTGTCGCTGCTCAACTGGTATGTCTGGCCTGCTTCCAGAGCGGAGTTTATTTCATTGTTCAGCAGTTCGATAGTCAACTGCTCATAAGCATTATATGCGCATTCTGCGATTGGCGGATATGTAATCGGCGAAAGCTTAATAGCGTTTATCTGCTCGATTTTTCTGAACTTGACGTCATCTGATAAAAGATTGCCGAATTCTCCGAGTATCGAGACCGCCTTAAAAAAAACTCCACCGAGCGAATCGACCTGATAAGCATTCTTAGCAAATATTTTTACTTCGTTCTTTTTCGGAGTGCTTTCAAAATTAACCGTTGCGGCTTCAGCGGTGATGAGTTTCTTCTCTCTTTTAGGGTTGTCATCAACGATGATTACGCCCAGCAGTGCGGAATTTTTTAAATCGGCTGCGTCAGCGTAAATTCGGAATCTTCCGCCGGGCATACTGTAATACCCCTGACGTTGAATATTTCGGAAAAGAATTTGTTTTATGTCGGCCTTAACCGCGGCTTCAGCACGCTGGACATATGCAGGCACAACGTGAAAACTTAATAACAGATTCGCGATGGAAATTATAATCGCCAGAATAATCGCAGGATAAAAAAGCATTGAAGGACTGATACCGCTTGACCTGCAAGCGTCAAATTCATTGTCGGCTGCGAATCTGCCGTAAACAAGAGTTGTCGCAAACAGGGCGGCAACCGGCAAAACGAACGTCATCGTTACAGGCAAAAAATAACAAAGCAAATCAAAGACTTGCCTTGGGCCGACGCCATATTCCTGAATCGGGCGCAGAATACTGCCCAGACTCATCATTACACCAAGAGCGAGTGATGTAAGAATGAAAATCTTAAATAATTCACGAAAAATATATCTATGAAGGATAAAAACCATATTACTTCCGGTACATTTTCGCCAAACTGGCTACTTTTGCAACAAAAAACATAAATTTCAATTTAGATAAAAACAGACACTTAAAGGATTGATGGCAACCAAAGCCTTTCTTTTTGATTGACCAGCGGTGATTTTGTGCGTAAACTTTCCGCAATGACCAGGAAAATGATTATAAATGCAGATGATTTCGGGCTTTGCGAAGGTGTTAATAAGGCAATCTTCGAGGCTCATAGTTATGGTGTGCTCACAAGTACGACTATTATGGCTGGTATGCCGGGCTTTGATGAGGCGGTCGAAATGTCTAAAATGCTGCCGGGGCTTGGCGTTGGCGTGCATTTGAATGTAGTAGAGGGAACGCCGGTATCGCAGGATGCAAGGGTTAAGATTCTGACAGGCGATGACGGGAAATTTAAATACAGCCCCAGTAAACTGGTGGTGAAAGCGTTTTTCGAAAAAAAGATTCTTGAAGCGATTGAAGTTGAACTGTCCGCGCAAATCGAAAAAGTAATCAAAAGCGGAATCAAACCAACACATTTAGATTCGCACAAACATTTTCACTGCTTTGCGCAGGTGTATAAAATTGTCTGCCGACTGGCGGAAAAATATAACATTATCGCGATTCGCTGGCCGTGGGAGCCTGCGACGGTTTGCAGTCATTATTGGCCGCAGACGACGTCGAAAGACAAGTTTCGCGCGTTTCTGGTTCGCAATATGGCGAATCATTGCCGGAATGTCGATTCAAGATTTATCAAAACGGATATTTTTTTTGGGCTTGCTCATACGGGCAGAATCGATAATAATTTCTGGTCTGAACTTGCGGCAGTAGAATATGCAGGCACAGCGGAAGTAATGACTCATCCGGGTTATCCGGAAGGGCTGGTAAATACGCGGTTAGTTAAAGAGCGTCAGGTTGAGCTGCGATGGCTCTGCGGAGCGACAAGGCAACTGCTGAAAGACGCGAATATTGAACTTGTAAATTTTGGAAATATAGACGGAAAATAAAATGTCTGGAATGAAAATTATATATTCGATTGTAGTGCCGCTGTTCAACGAACAGGCGGTTGTCGAAGAACTTCACGCGCGGCTGACGAAGGTAATGCATCAGACGCGGGAAAGTTACGAGCTTGTGCTTGTCGATGACGGCAGCAGTGACGGTACTCTTGCGAAACTAAAAGAAATCGCGGGCAAAGATGGAAATGTTGTCGTTGTCGAGTTGCGGCGCAATTTTGGGCAAACGCCTGCGCTTGCGGCGGGGTTCGATTTCGCACGCGGCGAGGTCATTATCAGTATGGACGGCGACCTGCAGCATCTGCCGGAAGAGATACCGAATTTTATCGAGCAAATAAACGCAGGCTATGATGTCGTCAGCGGATGGCGCGAGAAAAGAATCGATAATCTTGTGATGCGGAAGATTCCCAGTAAGGCGGCGAACTGGCTGGCGGCGAAAATCAGCGGCGTTAATATTCACGATTTCGGCACAACGTTTAAAGCCTATCGGCGACAGATTGTGCAGGATTTGAAACTCTACGGCGAAATGCACAGATTTATACCTGCTCTGGTTTCATCGAGCGGTGCGAGAATAATTGAAATACCGATTAAAAATGTTGAACGGCCGGCGGGTAAAAGCAACTACGGCATATCACGAACGTTTCGTGTCGCGTTCGACCTGATTACGCTGCGGTTTATCCTCGGATATATAACCAAGCCGCTGCACTTTTTCGGTAAAGGCGCGTTTTATTGTGTTACGACGGCGTTTTTGATTTTTGCTTATGTTCTGTTCGATAAATTTTATTATGGCGTGCCGATAAAAGTTGCGCACGAACCGATAGCGGCGGCGGGAATTATGCTGATGCTGGTCGGTATGATTTTTGTTTCAACAGGATTGCTCGGCGAAATGATAAGCAGAGTTTATTTCGAGGCGACGAGCAGAAAAATTTACGCTGTAAGAGAAGTTTACGGCAAAAAAGGATTATAAAAAATGAAAAAGAAAAACCCGATATTTTTCTGGTTATGGATAGCAGTAATTGTTTTTGCGATTACAGGTTTAGTAAAACATTTTCATATAAAGAATTTCAATGTTATTGACAATGGTATTCTCTATACCAGCGGTCAGCCGCGAGGGATGGATTATACCAGACTTCTGTATAAGTATCATATTGCGACGTTTGTCAATTTGCGGATTGTTGGCGAACACCGTGAAGATAATTGGCATAGCGAAGAAGTGGAATGGATGAAAAGCAACGGGGTGAAATATTTCGAGATGCCTGTTTATAAAAAAATATCCGTTGACGAAATCCCTGATAATGAAGCCTGTCGCGAATTTCTGGATATAATGAGCGACAAGACCAACAGGCCGGTACTTTTACACGACAGCACGGGAAGAAACAGGGTTTCATACTTCGCGGCTGTCTGGATGCTCAAATCCGGAAACTTTAGCCTTGAAGAGACAATAAATAAAGTCGAAAAACTTCAAAAAGAACCGCTGGACGAAAAAGAACTGGCGTTTTTGAAATCAATAGCCAATAGGCAGTAGAGATGTTTATTTGCTTCTTTTGATTGCTAATATAGAAGCGGCGGCAATCGCGGCGGTTTCGATTCGTAAAACCGTATTTGTTAGACTTACCGGTTGAGCGTTAAAACTTTTCAGCATTTTTTCTTCGTCATCCGTCAGGCCGCCTTCAGGGCCGATGAACGCAACGCAATCATTTTCACCCGCATCAAAATTCATAATCGATATCGAGCCTTGCGATAGAGAACCAAAAATAAACTTTGCGTTCGGATAATCCTTTTTCAGTTTTTCAATTGTCTGCGGAAGAATTGCCGGCTCATCAATCGTCGGCAGAAATAATCTGCGGCACTGCTTGGACGATTCTATCGCTATCATATTGAGCCGTTTTGGCTGAATTGTCTGCTTCACCGTTCTATCGTATAAAGTCGGTATAATCGCATCAACGCCTAATTCTGTGCATTTGGCGACAAGTAAATCAAAGCGTTCGCCTTTGGCTATGCTCGGCGCGATGATGATTCTGCGATTGTCTGGTTTTGGAAAAGTCTGTGTGTCTAAAAGAATAACGCCGGCCTGATGTTTTTCGATTTTATTGATAAGAGCTTTGGCAAGTGTGCCTTTGCCGTTAAATAATTCAACGGCGGCACCGTTTTGAAGTCTTAAAACTTTTGTCAGATGATGAAACTGCGAGTCTGTTAAGACAGTGTTTTTGTTTATTTCCGGACAGAAAAATCTAAGCGTTCGACTCATTCTGCACCTATGCGCCAGTTATCTCGTCCGGCTGGAACTGCTGCTGCTGCTGAACAGGCGATGGCGGTATAGGCTGGATTTGTATCGGCGGCTGAATCTGCTGCAACGGTGTCGGCTGGTAACTATGCGGCTGAACTGCCTGCTGTTTGGGCAATGAACCTCTTAACATAAATTCAGCGATTTGCTGATAATCTTTCGAGCCGTTACATTCCGGTTCGTATTCGAAAACCGTTTTGCCATAGCTCGGCGCTTCGGCAAGTTTGATATTTCTCCGCACAAAAACGGGAATGACTTCCGCTTTGCTCCAGGGGCAATCGGTGCCTCTGGCGTTTTCGAAAAATTTGTCGATATCGTTTTTTACTTCTTCAGAGAGCGAGACTCTTTGGTCGAACATACAGAATAAAACGCCGCTGACTTTCAGTTGCGGATTGATTCGTTTGCTGACAAGCGAAACGGTTTGCAGAAGTTTGCCAAGTCCCTGTAATGCGAGGAAATGCGGCTGCAAGGGGATAATGACTTCATCGCAGGCGGCAAGCGCATTGAGCGTTAGCAAACTTAGCGACGGCGGGCAATCGATAATCATAAAATCGAAATTGTGCTGCGATTTTGAAACAGCCTCACGGAAAATAATCTCACGGCCTACGACGCTGATTAATTCGCTTTCCGCGCCGACAAGATTAATATTAGCTCCGAGCAAGAAAAGATTCGGCCTGACTTCGATTAGAGACTGGTCGAAATCCGCTGAATTTGTCAATACTTCATATACGCCCGATTGGACGCTGTCCGGCTCGACGCCAAGATGGATAGTTAAATGTGCCTGCGGGTCGAAATCGGCGACGACGACTTTTGCGCCGCTTTGCGCCAGCGCGGCGGCAACATTGACCACCGATGTGGTTTTGCCTACCCCGCCTTTTTGATTGAGCATTGCTATTTTTCGCATTTGTTTTGTGATTCCGTTTTAATCTTTTTGAAAATCGCGTCCATAACACCATTGACAAATGCAGGTGAGGATTCGGCGCTGTATTTTTTCGCTAATTCTATCGCTTCGTTAATAACCACTTTTTCCGGAATATCCGGGCAATATTTTAACTGGTACGCTCCGAGACGCAGGATGCTTCTGTCAACCTGATTCAGTCTCGAAAGCTCCCATTTGACGGCCGCAACCGAGATAAGGGCATCGCATTCGGCCATCGATTGCCAAACGCCGGTCGACCATTTTTCAGCGAGTTTGCGGACTTCAGGGTCTTCGGCGTTTTCAGCGAAAAATCTGCCGAGTATTCCCATGGCTGATTCGCCCTGTACATCCATTTGGCAGATTGCCTGCATCGCAAGCTCTCTTGCCATCGTTCTTCTATCAGTTGATGCCATATAAGTCCGTTATGCTTAATCTTTATTAAATTTTTACGCTATCATATTTGACAGAGCACGCTAACCATTTCCATCGCACTGGCGGCAGCACTTGCTCCCGCGTTGCCGGATTTAGTGCCGGCCCGTTCAATTGCCTGCTCGATGGTGTCGCAGGTCAGTACGCCGAAGATTGTCGGAATACCGGTTTCGTAATTTATCTGGCCGACGCCGCGGCTTACCTGCTGGCAGACATAATCATAATGGCCTGTCTGGCCGCGAATTACTGCGCCAAGGCAAATTACTGCGTTGTACTTTCCGCCGGCAGCGAGTTTCTTTGCGACTGGTGTTATCTCAATCGCGCCCGGAACCCAGACGACTGTAATCTGTTCGTCCTGTGCGCCGTGTCTTTGAAGCGAATCAATTGCACCGCCCAAAAGTTTGGATGTTATAAACTCGTTGAATCGGCTGACAACTATCGCATACTTTGCTGTGCCGGCAGCAAGCTGGCCTTGTATCTGTTTTATCATATTCAACTCCTTATAATATATAGGGGTTAGGATACAGAATCTATTCCCTAAAGCAAAGCATTATAAGACCTAAATGCTATTTTTTCCAGAAAAAGCACGGTTAGAAGATTTAAAATTTAAGATTTAAGATTTAAAATTTTTATAAGTGTTTATCTTGCAGGTAGTTGTAGTGGTTTTGTTAGTAGTGTTTTTTAGCATTAAAAGGAGCATAATTATATATTAACCATCTTTATTTTTATGCCGATTTCAATCTGGATAATTTATTTTCAGGGATAGATACCCTTAAGGGTAAGAAACTTCCGCGATAAAAACCGTAATGTCCTATGTTAAAGAATGTTACCCGCGGATTATCGGAAATGTTAAATTGAGCCTGGTGTGATTATGAATTTTGACAGCGGATTTGAACAAAACGAAGAAGGCAACTCCTGGGATCAGGCAGAACAAAAGGCAATGCAGGCCTTCGAGCTTTATGAAGACGGCAAGATGAACGAAGCTCTTACCGCTATGGATGAGGCTCTGGATATAAATCCCACTAATGACAGATGGCATTTCAATAAAGCGCTCACGCTCGACGCGATGGAAAGATTCGAGGAAGCAATCGATGAATACAAATCCGCGCTGGCGTTGAATTCCGGCGATATCGAAATTCTTAATTGCCTTGCTGTTGATTTCACGCGAACCGGCCAATACGATATGGCTCTGGACGTTTTTAATCAGATTGAAAAAACAGACCCTGAATTTGAGCCGGGCTACTGCAATCGCATAATCACTTACACCGAGATGGGCAATTATGAAATGGCAGAGCAGATGTTCTATCTCGCCCAGCAGATAAACGATTCCTGTCCGCTTTGTTTTTACAATATCGGCAATTCATTTTTCATTCAGGGGAATTTCAAAAAAGCCGTCTGGTGCTGGCAGAGAACGGTTGCGATTGAGCCGAATCATCCGCAGATAAATTATCATATCGCGCAGGGATTATGGAATCTGGGACAAAAAGAACAGGCGAAAGAATATTTTCTTCTTGAGCTGCGAAAAAGCCCCGGCGATAGAGATGTGATTTTCGATTTTGGTTTGTTTCTTTTAAGCTGCGGCGATACGGCATCGGCAGCGGAAAAATTCCGCAGAATACTTGAGATATATCCGCAGAATGCGCCGGCGTTGTTTTATCTCGGCGAAATAGAATTGAACGCAGGCAGACAAAAAGAAGCGGTGGAATATTATCAGCAGGCTATGAAATACGATACAAATATGGCCGGGCCGAAATTCCGGCTCGCTCAAGTCGCGCACCAAACAGGCGACAAGGAGAAGGCATTTGCACTTTTGTCAGCCGAGCTTGAACTTGACGTTCACAGACCTGAAGTTTTGCACGCTATGGGCGTAATGATGGACGAACTCGGTCAGGGCGATTACGCTACACATTGCTTTTTAAGAGTTTCAGAAATAGAACCTGTAAACGCGAAGAATTATTATAATCTCGGCAAAGTACTGGCTGCTCGCGGAGAAATGGAAGATGCACAGCAATTCCTCGATTACGCACTTGAGCTTGAGCCGACGAATTATAAGCTTGTTAAAGACGTATTGCAGGTTTATTTAAATGTCGGCAAACCGCAAATCGTACTCGATACTATCGAGGCGCTTAGCGTCGGTGAAAATACATCGAAAGAAATGAATCTGCTGAAAGCAAAGGCGTATTTGAAACGGTGGCTTAAAAAATTGGGAAATAAAAAAAGGCTGCCTTGTGGATGAGCCCTTTTGGGGTTCGTTAAAGCAACCTTTTAAATTGCACAACTATATGCTAACGCCGTTAAAAAATTCTGTCAACAGCTAAATGCCATTATTTTTCAGAATTTTTTTATTTTTCATCTGTTTTAGTTTCGCCGAATACGCCGTTCAGTTTGATTTTGTCTTTGGCGTCTTGGCGAAGTTTTTTTATCATATTTTCAACTGCGTTTTTCTTTTCCTGACCTTCAAGAGTCGATTTAATCTGGTCTTTTACCTTGTCGAATTCAATTACTTTCGCGGCTCGTTTGCCTTCGTGACGAATAACTTCATATTTTCCATCCTTATTTTTAATTGGGCCGATGATTTGGCCTTCAGTGCTGGTGCCAAACGCATCTAAAACTTCCTGTCCGTAACGCTGACGAACGGTTTCTTCTCTGAATTTGGCCGCTTTGCCGCCTTTTTTCGCGTCGCTTGCAATTGATAAAGTCTTTGCCAGTTCGTTAATCTCTTCGCCTTTATCAATTCTATCACGAACGGCCTGTGCCTGTTCCTGTGTTTCGGTTGTTATGTGCGAAAAACTCAAATAAGCCGGCTCTTTCAGACGCGGGTCGGTTTCCTTGTTCTCTTCGTAATATTTTTTTATCTTTTCATCGCTGACATTAACATCTTTTTGAACCTGCTCGATATAAGCGGACGCGATTGCTTTTTTGAAAGCGATGTCGGCCATAAGTTTTGTTTTTGCGTCTTTATCGACGGCTTTTTTCACCGCGTCTTCATAAATAATCTGTGTATTGATCCAGAAATCAGCGATGTTTTTAACGGTATCGAAATCGGCCTCTGGAGCGAAGAAGCGAACCTGTTTTAAAGTCAGATTTTGGTCGTTGAAAGTCGCTACGACATAGTTGGCATCCTTTGGAAGCTCTGGTTTTGCAGGCTGATTTGCTTCAGGAGCGGCAGCAGGCACTACGCAAAGGGCAGTTTGGGCTGCTAAAAGAATTGCGGACAACAGAAGTGATACAATTAGCGTTTTTTTCATTTTTTTCCATCCTTTAAAATCAAAAACCTTTAAACTGGACTATTAGACGTCAAAAGGGTATATTAAAACGTTAAATTATAAATAGTCAACCCTTTATATATGAATTGGGTTGTGATATGGAGCAGAAATGATTCTTCTTGAAACGAATAGTTTGATAAAGAAATATTCCGGCAGAACCGTTGTCAATCAGGTTTCGATAACGGTTGAGCAGCGGAGCATAATCGGATTGCTCGGCAGAAACGGAGCCGGCAAGACAACTACGTTCCGAATGTGTATGGGTATGATTATACCTAACGAAGGTTCGGTTGTTTTCGAGGGCACTGATGTAACGAATATGCCGATGTACAAACGCGCCCGGCTTGGGATGGGTTATCTTTCACAGGAGCCGAGCGTTTTTCAGCGGTTGAGCGTTCGCGATAATCTGCTTGCGATTCTTGAGACTATGACGCTGACAGCCACCGAGCGAAAACGCAGGGCGGAAGAACTTATTCACAGATTTTCGCTTGATGAAGTCGCCAATAGCCACGCAAGATTCCTCTCCGGCGGCGAACGCAGAAAACTTGAAATCGCACGCGCGATGGTAACAAATCCATCGCTGATTCTGCTCGATGAACCTTTCAGCGGCGTTGACCCGATTGCGGTTGAAGAATTGCAGAGCGAAATTAAACGACTCGTCGCGTCAGGCGTTAGCATCCTTATTACAGACCATAATGTCGAACGAACTCTCGAAGTTTCCGACAAGGCGTATATTATCGACCATGGCAAAGTGATTGCCGAGGGCTGTCCGGCTGACATTGTAAAGAATGAACTTGTTCGTAAAAGCTATCTTGGTCATACGTTCAAGGGCGATGAATTTGATGATACAGGCGACAGGAGCGGTTAATAATGGTTGACATTGATAAATGTAAAATAACACGGTGGCCGACGCCGGTGCTTTTGGAAAAGACACAACTAATCGAAAAAGTCGATGATAATATCCGTGCGCTTGCCGAAAAGATGAAAGATATAATGGTAGAATTCAAAGGCGTTGGACTTGCCGGGCCGCAGGCGGGTGTGAATTTAAGAATTTTTGTCGCCTCCGAAGACGGCAAAATGGAAAATGCCAAAGTGTATATCAATCCTGTTATCGAACTGTCCGGTTCGCTGGTTGCCAAAGAAGAAGGCTGTCTGTCGCTGCCGGATGTCTGGGGGAATGTCAAACGGTATACGCAATGTTCTCTTAAAGCTCTTGACGAGAACGGCAAAGAATTTTCAATCGAAGCCCAAGGTCAGCTTGCCAGAATTTTTCAGCACGAGTGCGACCATCTCGACGGCACGGTTATCGCCGACAGGTTCTCGACAGTTGCCAAAATCGCGGCGAAACGAAAACTCAAACATCTTCGTGAAGATTATGAACAGCAGAACGAAACGTAATTAACCACGAATTGACACGAATAAACACAAAAATTAATTTTTTAATATACTAAAATAGAAATGAATGTACATATACTTATAAATGCAAACAATAGAGCAGAAAAAGTAGTTATTAGTGTTAATTAGTGTTTATTCGTGGTTTTAATTTTTTTGGTAACAAATGAAAATTGTTTATTGCGGTTGCGGAAGATTTGGAATTGATTCGTTGAATGCCATTAAGGCGTCGAATCATCAGCTTTTGCACGTCATAACGCATCCGGAAAAACAGGCCGGCAGAGGCAAAAAACTCCGCGCAAACGATGTTGAACAATGGGCTGCTCAAAATAATATTCCTTTCACCGCGATTGAAGATGCTAACTGCGAGCAGGGCGTTGAACTTCTGAAAAAACTTAATCCTGATTTGCTTGTCGTCATCGCGTTCGGCCAGAAGATTTGTCCGGATGTTATTTCGATACCTGCCAAAGGCGCAATCAATGTCCATGGTTCACTGCTGCCAAAATTCAGAGGCGCAGCGCCGATAAACTGGGCGATAATCAACGGCGAAACAGAAACAGGCGTAACGGTTATCACGCTTGCACAGAAAATGGACGCCGGCGAAATGCTCGCGCAGGCAAAGCTGAAAATCAATGATGACGATTCAGCGGGTGTAATTCATGATAGACTCGCGGCAATCGCAGCGCCGATATTGATTGAGACCATAGATAAAATCGAAGCGGGCACGGCGGTTTATACAAAGCAGGACAACACAAAAGCAACGGCGGCACCGAAACTGAAAAAAACGGACGGCATTATTGATTTCAATCTGCCGGCAAAAACGATACATAATAAAATCAGGGGATTATGGCCGTGGCCGGGTGCGAGTGCTGATTTTGTTTCCGCAAAGAACGGCAAAAGATTTACCGTTACATTTGCCAAAACGGCGGTTGTCGATGAAACAACCACGCACGAGCAGGTTGGCGTAATTAATCCGCAGTTTAATATTGATTGCGGACAGGGGAGTTTGAAAATTATCGAGCTGAAACCACACGGCGGGAAACTGATGGACTTCAAATCATTTCTCAACGGCAGAGCAGGCCAAGCAGGCGATTATTTCGCGCAAGTAGAGGAAAATAAATAATGGGCGATTCTCAAATTTCTGCCCGCAGAGCGGCGTGGGAAGTTTTAAATAAATTCGATGTCAAACAGCAAAACGCAAGTCTGCTTATCGACGAAATTTCCAGGAAAACCGATAACAGAGCGGCTTTGATGGATATTGCGCTGGGTGCGATAAGAAATTTAACATTTATAGATAAATTAATCGCAGTCTGCTCCGGCAGAGCATTAAAAAATATTCAGCCGAAGATTTTAAACTGTCTGCGCATCGCGGCTTATGAACTTATTTTTACCGAACAGGCACAATACGCAATCGTGAATGAGGCGGTTGAGCTTACGAAAAAAGCGATATCGAAAAAATCTTCAGGCTTTACAAACGCGATTCTGCGGAAAATTGTTTCATCTATAAAAAATAAAAACGCGGAACTGGAAAAGTGCGATTCGAAAAAAACTTTGCCTATTAGCGAGAAAATCGGCTGTGAATTTAATATTGATATACTTGCGGATGAGAAAAAAGAACAGGCAGAATATTTAAGCGGGGCTTTTTCGCTGCCGAAATGGTTTATTGAGGAGATTATCGCACAATACGGCTATTCACAGGCAAAAAATATTTGTTTTGCTTCAAACCGCAGGCCGACAGTTTACGCACGACCAAACATTCTCAAAACATCAGCGGAGGAATTGGTAAATATTTTAAAATCGCAGGAAGTTGATTGCGAATTGGTCGAACAGAATAAAATGATTAAATTGAACAAGTCCGGCAATATCGCACAGCTTGAAAGTTTCAAGGCCGGTCTTTTCACAATTCAGGATTTGACAGCATCTTATGTCGCAACAGTTTTGAATCCGCAGGCGGACTGGAAAGTTTTGGATATTTGCGCAGCGCCTGGAACGAAGACAACACATATCGCCGAACTGATGGGCGATAAAGGCGTTATAGTCGCTACGGACAAAGACAGTTCGCGTTTGACAAAAATTGATGAAAATATTCGCAGACTTGGAATAACATCTGTAAAAATATTGAGTTATGAAGAATTTTTGAAACAAGCGAATGAAAAAAGCGGCGCTGATGCGATTTTGCTCGATGTTCCGTGTTCGAATACAGGTGTTTTAGCTAAAAGACCTGAAGTAAGATACAGACTAAACAAAAAACATATTGCTGAAATAACAAAAACACAGATGGAACTTCTAAAGTTTGCGGCATCGCTTGTAAACAAAGGCGGGAAAGTCTGTTACAGTACGTGCAGTATTTTAAAAGAGGAAAACAGCGGCATTGTTAATGTGTTTGTAAGTGAAAATAAAGAGTTTGTAATTGAAAAGGAAAACCTGGTGCTGCCGAATGTGGGTAATTTTGGCTGCGATGGCGGATATTGTGCAATCATTTGTAAAAAATAGTTTATTAATACTGAAAAATAAGTTTTTCGCCTGTTTTTCTTCCACATTTTTTCCACAAAATTAAATTCGATATGTGCATAACCTGTTCACAATAAAAAATTATTTCGCGCAACACCTTATTAATTAAGTACTCGCTGAAAGTGGAAAAGATTTTCACAAGAACGGCATTGATTTAGCTGATAGGGGGGCTTATATTTCTACATACAATTTGAATTTACTCGTTTGATTTTATTAAAACTTAATAAGAAAAAAATAAAAAATGCAGAACATAATCACGGATGAGATAAGTGCAATCAATCAGTTTCTTGCTGAAAGGATAGGTCAGCAGAAACATCGCATCTGGTTTAAGAATGCGACCAGATTCACGATTGCCGACGATTATTTGAAGGTTGGTGTGCCCAATCCGTTCGTTGGCAGCTGGATTGAGAGCCATTTTTTATCTGATATTACCGCAGCGGTTGAAGCAGTGTGCGGTTCTGCCAAGAAGATAACGTTTAATATAGAGCCTGAATTGAGCGGCAATCAGCGAACAACGCAGCTCGACAGTCAGGCCGAGCTTGTTCAGCAGGCACAGAACAAAACTACTCGAAGCAGAATCAGCCCGCAGCAGACAGAGCGGCCGTTGAAGATGACGTTGGATTCGTTTGTTGTCGGACCGTCGAATCAACTGGCCTACAATGCGGCAATGAGTTTAGTATCTGAAGACGTAAGTCCGTTTAATCCGCTGTTTATTCACGGAGGATATGGACTTGGCAAGACTCACCTGATGCAAGGGATATGCAATATGATGAGCCGAACCAGGCCGACTGCCAACTGGCTTTATGTTTCGGCGGAGGATTTTACCAATCAGTTTGTGCTGGCCTTGAAGACTCGAAAGCTGGAAGCTTTCAGGAGACGCTACCGGCAAACGGAATTGTTGGCAATAGACGATATTCACTTCCTGGCCAGCAAGCCTTCTACGCAGGAAGAATTTCTGCATACATTTAATACGATTAATATGGCGGGCAAAAAAGTTGTGCTCGCTTCTGATGCCCATCCGAAAATGATTGGCCAGCTTTGCGAAAGTTTAGTCAACAGGTTCGTATCCGGTATGGTCGTCAAGATTGAGCCGCCGGATTTTAAAACCCGCTGCAAAATCATCACACAGAAAGCCGCCTCGATGAACAGGCAGCTCGACGAAAAAGTCGTTGCGTACATTGCCGAGAATGTTCGGGTTAATATCAGAGAGATTGAAGGCGCGATTCTTAAACTCATCGCGTATTCTTCGCTTTGCAATGAAAAGATTACGCTTGAAAACGCAAGGCAGGTTCTTGCCGAGCATATTTCACGGACAGACCCGATTGTTCATCTTTCCGATATCGAATCGGCGGTAACGTCATTTTTTGGTATCACACCCGCAGACATTCATTCGTCGAAGAAGGACAGAACCGTCAGTACCGCGCGTTCGTTCAGTATGTATCTGGCACGCAAACACACCGATATGTCTTTTCCGGAAATCGGCAGACTGATGGGCAACAAGAATCACGCAACGGTAATTTTGGCTTGCCGAAAAGTAGAGGATATGATAAAAAATAACTCACAGGTCAACTGGCAGAGTGTTGCCGGCAACAGACTTGTCAAGGCGCACGATATAATGGCGCAGCTGGGCGAAACAATAGCATAAAATATTTTTGGGAGAATACCGATGAGTTTATTGCGCATAAATTGTCTAACAGTCCTTATAATGTTTGTTTTCGGAGCCGTTGCGATGGGTGAAGAATTTAACGGTCTATATACAAATCTTGGCAATCTTTCATTTCTATCAGATGCTCAAAGCCGTTCTATCAGTCCTGAAAACTTCACCGGCGAAAAAGGCAGCGGTGCAGCTATTCCACAGGAAAAAGGAACTGCCGCTCATGCTTCAAGCGAACTTGGCACCGGCTGGAAAGTTAATCCGTATGTCGGGATTGAGCCGAATAATACTTTTGTTATGGCAGATATTAAAGGTTCTGGCGCGATTCAGCATATATGGATGACGCCGACAGGGGACAATCATCTTAATATAATCCGCTTTTACTGGGACGGCGAAGAAAAACCTTCTATCGAATGTCCGGTCGGCGATTTCTTTGCGACTGGTTTGGGGCAGTATATGACGTTTTCATCATTACCGGTTTGCGTAAATCCCGGCAGCGGTTTTAATTGTTACTGGTCGATGCTGTTTCGCAAAAGCGCGAAAATTACGATGACAAACACCGGCCCAAAAAGAATGACTCTGTATTATCAGATTGATTACGCATTGGGCAAAGTATCTAAAGATGCAGCATATCTGCACGCACAGTACCGCAAAATGGACGCTGTGCCATTCAAGGAAGTTTACACGATTGTTGACGGAGTAAAAGGCAAAGGCCAGTATGTCGGAACATATATGACGTGGGAAACCAAGAGAAACGGATGGTGGGGCGAGGGCGAAATAAAATTTTATTTCGACGGCGATAAGGATTTCCCGACAATCTGCGGAACAGGAACAGAGGATTATTTCTGCGGCTCATATAATTTTGAAGGGCCGCGAGTCGATGACCCAACGAAAAAAGAATACAAAGTTTTCAATACGCCTTATGCCGGTGTGAATCAGATTATTTATCCGGAAGGTAAATCTCTTGCCGATGGCGAAATCGCCGGTGTAAAATTTGGTATGTATCGCTGGCACATCACAGACCCGATTAGATTTGAAAAAGAATTGAAAGTTACGATTCAGGCATTGGGCTGGAAACAAAAAGGATTATACCAGGCGTTGGAAGATAAATTGTCGTCGGTTGCGTTCTGGTATCAGACTGAACCGCACAGCGTTTTTCCGGAATTGAAGCCGTAAAAATTGGTTTGCAAAATAAATTTATGATAAAAATGGTTAGCTCGTTTGATTGCGGGCTAACCATTTTTTTTTATTTATGGCAGCCTCAAAGTTACCAGTTAAATCCGTTGAGTATGGGATTGCATATTTTGGTGTCTTTATACATCGTTTGTTTTTGACCATTGTACCAGACCTGTGATTTTACCTTAAAACTGGACGAGATAGTATTTTTGAAATTTTCAATGCCCGATATGTATTCCGATTGAAAAGTTTGTCCTGATTTTATTTCGATGGTGGTAAAACTCCTTGTATCCTGTATTAAAAGGTCAACCTCATTGCCTTTGGAATCTCTAAAAAAGTGCAGATTTGGCTGCTGTCCCTGATTAAGTATCTTTTTGACAACTTCAAGTATGAGCAGGTTTTCATATAGTGAGCCGCGGAGAGGGTCTCGCTCCACCTGATTTGCCTCTTTCAAACCGAGCAGCCATGCGGCCAATCCGGCATCAACGAAATAAATCTTAGATGATTTTGTTACTCGTTTGCGGATATTTGCATAATAGGGCGGTAATTCAAAAAGAATGTATGATGCTTTAAGAACGGATATCCAGTTCTTTATCGTTGTTGAGGACACTCCGACATCAGCGGCTAATGCGCTGTAATTTACAAGCTGTCCGATTCGGCCGGCCAATAATCGCAAAAATTCTTCAAAACGTGTAAGGTCTGTTAAGTTGATTAAACTGCGAATATCGCGTTCCACATAAGTTGAAACATAAGAGCTGAAAAATCTGCCCGGTCGTAAATTGTTCTCGTGCAGGCCGGGATAACAGCCTTTGATTATCCAGTCATAAGGTGAGGCAATTTTTGTTTTATATTGTTTTAATTCGTCAAAAGAAAGTGGATACAGTTCAAGGATTGCCGTTCTGCCCGCCAGAGACTGACTGATTATATTGTGTACCTGCGGCTGATGGCTTCCTGTTAAAATGAAACGCCCCGGCTTTCGCTTTTCATCTATAATGCCCTGAAGATAGCTTAATAACTGTGGGACTTTCTGGATTTCGTCAAGAATCACACCTTTGTTAAAATTTGCCAGCAATCCTCTCGGGTCATCTTGTGCCTGCTGACGGGTATCAGGGTCTTCCAAAGAACAGTAACTATAGTCGGGGAAAGTCATTCTGGCTAATGTAGTCTTGCCGGACTGCCTTGGTCCCAGAATTGTTACTGCTGGATACTCTTTTGCGCAAACCAACAGTTCTTTTGTGATAGCTCTTGTAATCATACAATATAGTATAATAATAACCGTGCAAATTTCAAGTCCAACTTTAAAATTGCACCAATTACAAGATCAATAAAGTCTTATTTACTGTTTGGGTCTTGGTTTTTAGCCGCTTCTAATCTCGAATAAACCGAGTTCAAGCCCGGATATTCAGGGTCAACCGAGCGAATATCGTTTACTGTTTTTTCCGCTGCGGTGAGATTTCCAGCCTGTATATAGCTGTTTGCTTCGACGAGTTTTTGCTCAAGACGTTTTCTCATTTTTACGAACTGACTTGCGGTATCTTTCGTTTTTTCCGGTTTGTTTGGTTCAACCACAGGGCCGGGTTCTGCGGTCGAAACGATTTTTACAGGTGTCTTCACATAATTGCCGTCCACAGGCATATAGGTAGGTGTGATGGTGTTTAGGGAGCGTCCGCTGGCGTAATTATTAAACAGTAGAATACTCTTTTCAAAGTATGTCGATTCTGCGCTGGCGCGTCTTGCGGCAAAATACATACCGCTGCTCTTCGGTTCAATAGCATAGTATGTAAGTTCGCACGTTGCGCGAAGATTATCTTTCCAGCAAATAAAACTATCGTTTCTGCTGCGGTTTGTGCCGAGAACATCGACGAGTACATATAAAACAGCATCCGGATTTTTTGCGGCGAACATAATGCCGGAGTGGAGCAGTTTCATATTCAACGCTGACTCGAGATATTTTAAATCGCCGTCAGTGGCAAAAACTGTCGGCCTAAAGTCTGTTTGTGTTGAAATCGACCCTCTTGCGTCCCATCCTTTGCGGCTATATATATTATTGGTTGTGCCGTCAGTCTCGGTATTACTGTAGCCGGCTGAAATATTATCAAGCCCCGGCAGACTTAACTGACCGCCGCCGTTTTGTGCCATTGCGTCGATAACCACGTTAATTTTCATTCCGGTCAGTTCGCTGACGTTCATATCCGCTATCGCTTGCCGAATGGATGATGCGACTACCCGCTGTTCTTCATCAAAACGTTTGCCGCCGCCGTGGCTGGGAATCCCGCGCCAAGTACTGCAACCTGCAAAAAACATAACGCATATTAATAAAATCGCGATTTTTTTCATATATTACCTCAAAACGATACAGACGAATAAGCCCAACAAATTATTGCAGCAGATTCGCAAAAATATTTTTATAATATTTGATTCCGTTTTCCATATCCTTAATTTTTATGTGTTCGTTTGGCTTGTGGCAAAGGCCGGGCAAACCGGGGCCGAAAACAACGATTGGTTTATTGTATATTGTCAAATAAGGCGCATCGGTGGTGAACGCCACAGCTTTTGCTTCAATGTTTAATGTGTGTTTTATTGCCTTTACGAACGGGCTTTTCTCATCGGTTTGCAGCGAACCGGCCTGTCGGATAATTTTAATCTCCGCGTTGAAGTTCGGATTCTTTTCCGCCAGTTTTGTGATAATTTTGTTTAAATCGGCGATTATGTTTTTAATCTGCTGGCCGGGTACTGTGCGTATATCGATTTGCGTCGAGCATAAATCTGGAACGATATTCGACGCTGTTCCGCCTGCGATTTTGTTTACGCTTAACGACGCTTTGCCGAGCTGTTTATTAATGCCGGGGATTTTAAATTTTTCCAGTTTGTTAAGGAATTTTCTCATAGCGTCAATCGCGTTGATTCCCAACTGCGGCATTGAGCTGTGCGCGGGTTTGCCTTTTGTAATAATTTGCAGCCATAATAAACCGCGATGCGCCACGACGAGTTCGAAGTCTGTCGGTTCGGGCACGATTATCCCGCACAGATTTCTGTCTTTGAATGTTTTTATGAATTTGACAATTCCGGCGCTGTCCGTTTCTTCACCGGCGGTCGCGGAGAAAATTATGTCGCCTTTCAATTTGATATTGGATTTGCAGGTTTCGACGATTGCCGCCGCTGCGCAGGCCAGGCCGCCTTTCATATCGCAGCTTCCTCTGCCGAAAATTTTCCCGCCGCGTTCGATAGGGTTGAACATTGCCGCGTTTTCAGCGGGCACAACGTCGAGATGACCGACAAAGAGCAGTCCCGGTCTTTCGCCTGTTGACTTCAGGCGGACGGTTACATTAGCGCGATTTTTGTCCCAGACATCGACTTGGGGTTTCAAGCCTGCCTTTTTGAAATAGTCAGCCAAAACTTTCGCGGTTTTTATTTCGCCAACATCCTGTGTGGATTTGGCACGAATCAGATTTTTTAGTAATTCTTTCATATTGAACAAACTTTGAAGATTGTATAAAGTATTAGCTATGAATCAAGCAAAAGTATCAATAATTAAATGCCCCGATTATGAAAGCCAGTCCGTGAGGACGACACTGTTGAAGCATTTTGAGCTGCACGGCGGACTGGAATCTCTGATAGGCAAAGGCGACAATGTCCTAATAAAACCCAATTTAATCGCGCCAAAACCCAAAGAATGCGGCACGCAAACCGACCCTGCGGTGATTTATGAATTGGCTAAATTGCTTGTCGATTGTGGCGCAAAACCGTTTGTCGGCGATTCGCCGGCGTGGGCGGATGCCCGTACCTGCGCAAAGGCACTTGGACTGATTGAGCCTTTGGCAAAGCTTGGAGTCGAAGTCCGCCAGCTTGACGAGCCCGTAAAACGCAGACTGGAATTTTGCCAAACGCGAGTTGGTATCAGCAGGTATGCTCTTGAAGCGGACAAAATTATCAATCTTCCCAAGCTGAAAACCCATCAGCAGCTTGTCGCGACGATAGCTGTGAAAAATATGTTCGGCTGCGTCAGCGGAAAGGCCAAAGCCGTTTGGCACTATAAAAAAGGAGCGACTTTCGAGGATTTCTGTACGATGCTGATTGGCATTTATAAATTATTGAATCCGGTGATAAATATAATTGACGCGGTTATTGCGATGGAAGGGCCGGGGCCGATAAGCGGCAATCCTGTGAGCTTGGGATGGATTGCGGCATCGAAAGACCCTATCGCGGCGGAAATAATTTGTAGTGATTTAATCGGAATTGACGCCGGTAAATTGCCGATAATAGAAACAGCGAAAAACCTGCGTTTTGGCTGTTTTCAAAGGGCAAACATTGAGGTTGTTGGGCAAATACCGTCCGATAACGAGCGCAGGAAGCTGATAGAGGCTAAATTAGTGCCTTTGAGGTTTACGCCTTTGAGAATAATTAAGAGTATTATTCGACAGATTTTTATACTTGTAAAATCCAAATAATTTTATAGAATCACGACAAAGGATATGGATATGAGTTGGTTTAACGACAAGCAGCAAGACAGAAGAAAACCGGCCAAAGAAGGTGAACCTGTTTCATTGCCTCCGGGTGTGACGCAAGACCGGAGAAAATCTCAACGGCGTGAATACTTCAGAGTTATATATCCTATCGATGCTTCGCCGGAAATCACAAATCTTAACGCAAAGGTGATTGATATATCAATCAAGGCTGTAAGGTTTGAACTTAACATCACTGATGCGGAAAAGGCAAATCTGGCGGTCGGCAAAACAGTTGATATGCAATTGAAATTCCACAATGGCGAACAAAAGGACATCGCCGGTGTGATAGTAAGGCAACTTGAAGACCAGTTCGGCAAAAGGACATTTGTATGCTTATTTGTCAAAGAACTGTCTCCGCAATTTGTAAACAAAGAACAGGCGTATCTTATAAAACATTTTCCGGATTTCTGTCAGAAGACGTTTTTGTTTAAGCCGCCGACTGAATAATTTCTTCAAAGTTACATACCAAACCATAATGCAGGAGCAAATCAATATACTTGGCATAGAGACAAGCTGCGATGAAACAGCCGCGGCTGTAGTCCGCAACGGTTCACAGGTTCTTTCGAGCGTTATATCTTCTCAAATCGCACTGCACCAGAAATACGGCGGAGTTGTGCCAGAAATCGCGTCTCGCGCTCACATCGAAAAAATTTATCCCATTGTCGAACAGGCGATTGAGCAGTCTGGCATTAGTAAAAACGAAATTAATGCTGTCGCTGTTGCAAATCAGCCGGGGCTTACCGTTGCGCTGATTGTCGGGCTGACCGCGGCTAAAACACTTGCGATGACCCTGGGAAAACCGCTGATTGCGATAAATCACGTTCACGCGCATTTGCAGTCTTCGATGATGGACGTGAAGGATTTGCAGCTTCCGGCTGTTGCGATGGTAGTTTCCGGCGGACACTCGAGTTTGTACGAATGTGAAAATATTCTCGACCTTCACCTCCTCGGCTCTACGATTGACGATGCGGCAGGTGAGGCGTTTGATAAAGTCGCGTCGATTTTGAATTTGTCTTATCCCGGTGGGCCGAGTATTGAAAAGGCTGCCAAAGACGGAAATCCAAAGGCGATTCGTTTTCCGAGAACAATGCTTGCTAAAGATTCGCTCGATTTTTCTTTCAGCGGATTAAAAACTGCCGTGCTGTATCATTGCTGCGGACAGGATATGAAAGGCCAAAGCAGGGTACCGCAAATGAGCCAACAGGAAATCGCCGATATTGCCGCTTCGTTTCAGACGGCTGTTATAGACGTTCTTGTGCGGAAAGCGGAAATGGCGGCCGATAAATTTTCCGCAAAGTCGATTCTGCTCGGTGGCGGCGTGGCGGCTAATACTCTGCTGCGAACGGAGCTTGAGAATATGGCAAATCGAACCGGCAGAAAATTATTGGTTGCTCCGAAAAAATATTGTACCGACAATGGCGTTATGATTGCATCACTTGCTTACCACAAATATAAAGCCAATCTTTTCGCGGATATGTCGCTGGAAGCAAAAGCCGGCTGTGACGACTAAGGGTACTAAAATAGTTTTTTGCTTAAGTCGTTTTTATTGATTTTGAAATGACTTGCAATGTCGTTTAGAATGCTGTTCAGCGTGCCGATTTTAAGATTCTTATGTGCGGGGATTGTAATGTGATGCTGCCCGTTAAATTCGGTGGTGAGTCGTATATGGCTGCCGGTTTGTCTGGTTATTTCATACCCATATTTCTTGAGAAGCTTTGCAAATTCCAGCCTACTGATTTCCCGCGGAAGTTTCATATTGCCATTACTTCGTCTTTTACAAAGTGCAAGCGTATAATTTGAGGAATTTCTGATTTTTCAAAATGGCATTTTATCGCATCTTTGATATTTTTCTTTAACTCGTCTAATGTTTCGCCTTCTGTATAAATTGATGTTCCGAGCGCTTTTGCGACATACCCGCCCTCATCGGAATTTTCGATTACGAATATAAATTCTTTCATAGCGGCATTTCGGGAAAATTCAGTGGAAGCAGAGGATGTTTTTTTCTTTGCTTTTGCTGTTGCGCCGCTGCATCCGTCGGAAATGACAATTTTATTTTTCTTGTTTTTAGAAGTTTTCATAAGTATCAATCTCTGCTCAAAGTTTTATCCATTATAAACTTTGCTGTTTCGTTGTCAACTCTTTTATAGCCGGACGTTACGTTGTTTTGATGGTTTTATACATAAACCTGATTGCGATTACTCCGCCGGTAATTGCGCAAATCAGGCCGAAAACACGTCTATAAGTGAATCCCATTGAGTGGATATACTGAATCAGCCATATCAGTGGCCAACTCAATATACATAAGAGTAATAAACAGATTATGCCGCTGAAAATACACATCGTGATATATCCGGCTGAATTTTTTGTATTACTAAACCACTTGATGGTCTTTATATATGATAGTGATGATAATGTCATAACTGAAAACCAAAACAGCCATTTGCCTGTTGTGGGCTGGTCAAGTGCAGTCCCTGCGTGGATTATATTGAATCTCTCCGAAAAAATACGTCCGCTGAATATATAGCCCGGCACAGTGCCGTTGAACACGGAAATAAAAGGTTCTTTTGCAACCAGCCAAACCAAAATCAGAATAGGAAGCATCAGAAGTGAAATTCCTACAAATCCCATTCGGTGATGATAACGTAATAAATATTGTTTGGCAATTTCCATATTGCACCTCATTATTACAGCTTTCTTCTGCGTAACTCAAGCTTGCATATCTGCAAGTTTGCTGCCAAGATAGGAAGATAACTGCTCAATGAAATTTTGTGCTTTGGCGATATAATCTGAAATCAGATTTTCTTCTGGTACGAGCATATCAACATAATCAAATTTTTGCCGATACTCGAAAACTGTGTTGAAAATTTTGCCGAATTCTTTTGGGAAAACGCCGGTCTTTATGAATTCCATATTAAAATATGCCTTAACTTGTCCGTGTTTGGAAAAGGCTTTTTCATTAAGAACCAGTATCGCCTGAACAGCATAGAACATAGAATAATAAATTCTATTCATCGCGGGAATGAGTAATTTATTTGCAAACAATAATTCTGCCGCTTTTATGGATTCATTTGCACGTTCCAGTCGATATTTTATTAAAGTTTGTTTTTCTTCTTTGGTCAAACTATTATACCTTCTCGCAGGATGTTCTGATAAATCGGAATGTTATTGTTGAAGTTTTGCGGCAGAACGATAACGTCGATTACGCAGTCGTGCTCCAGTTCCAAATCATAAGCGATATTGAATAAATCTTCTTCAATTGTTCTGTTCACATCGGGCAGTCTTACCATCAAGTCTATATCGGATGTTTTCGAAGAATCGCCGCGAGCGCAGGAGCCGAACAATTTCATCTCGATTAAATTGTATTTTTGTTCAATGACTTTTTTGAACTGCTGTGTAATTGCAGATGTTTTTTCACTTGTCATTTGCTACTTTATCTCCGAACAGAACGAGAAACCATTATAAATGTATCTGTTTTGCCTGTCAATTCTTTTATTGACCTTATACGGTGGTATTTGTTAGTATAAGGTATATATGAAAGAAATAAAGGCAATACCGCGATTGGAAAAACGTTTAACCGACGCCCACAAAGGCGATTTCGGCAAAGTCTGCATAATCGCCGGCAGCACTGGTTTTGGCGGTGCAGCGGCACTTGCGGGCAAAAGCGCACTTCGCAGCGGCTCCGGCCTTGTCAGAATCGCTGTGCCAAAAAGCGTTCTGCCGATAGTAGCTTCATTCGACCCTTGTTATACAACGATTTCGCTGGCGGAAGATTCATCCGGCAAAATTTCCGCAAAGGCAGCCGACGTAATTCTAAACGCAATCGAAGAAAACGACGTTGTCGCTTTCGGGCCGGGTATCGGTGTTTCAGGCGGAATCAAAAGCATTCTCGAAAATCTTCTTCGCATTGAAAACCTTCGTCTTGTGATAGATGCAGACGGTTTGAATAATATTGCGACGCTAAAAGGCTGGCAGAAAATTAATAAAGCAAACCTGATTCTTACGCCGCATCCGGGCGAGATGAAAAGGCTTTGGGATGGTTTGTTTAGGGCGGCTATGCCTGACGACAGGCAAAAAATCGCAACTGAATTTGCGAAAGAAACCAATACGACAGTCGTTTTGAAAGGACACGAAACAGTTGTCGCTGATAATGAAAAAAAATATGTAAACACAACGGGCAATTCGGGAATGGCAACCGCCGGCAGCGGCGATGTGCTGACGGGAATTATCACTTCGCTTTGCGGACAGCAGATGAATGATTTTGACGCTGCGGTATTTGGCGTTTACATTCACGGACTTGCGGGCGATTTGGCTGCGAAGGATAAGGGCTTTGTCAGCTTAATCGCGACTGATATTATTGACTATTTACCCGCGGCTTTTTGCGCGGCATCCGGAGTTAAGCAATGATTGTAATTATGAAAGAAGGCGCATCTGAAAAAGATGTTCGCCACGTAGTTAAACTTGTCAAAGAATATGGTTTGAAAGAACACGTTATCGTCGGCACGAACCGAACGGTAATTGCGTGTCTGGGTGATAAACGAAATGTCGATAAAGGCGCGATTGAAAACGCATCGAACGTCGAACGCATAGTTCCGATACTTGCGCCGTATAAAATCGCGTCGCGCGAAGTTAAAAAAGAAAACACGCAGATAAAAATCGGCGAAAAAGGTTTTCCGCTGGGTGGGAAAAAGGTCGGTGTAATTGCCGGCCCATGTTCGGTTGAAAATGAAAAGCAATTATTATACACTGCTGAAAAGGTCGCCGCTGCCGGCTGCATAGGTCTGCGGGCAGGGGCGTTCAAACCCAGAACGAGTCCTTATGCCTTTCAGGGGCTTGGCGTTGAAGGTTTGAAACTTTTGGCAAAGGCGAAAAAGAACACCGGTCTTGCGATTGTTACCGAAGTTGTCGCTGTTGAGCAGATTGAAGTTGTCGCTGAATATGTTGATGTGTTGCAGGTTGGAGCGAGAAATATGCAGCATTATCCGCTGCTCGAGGCACTCGGCAAAGTTAATAAGCCGGTACTGCTCAAACGCGGAATGAGCGCGCAGCTCGATGAATTTTTACTTGCCGCCGAATATATTATTAACGCAGGCAATTCGCAGGTCATACTTTGCGAAAGAGGAATTAGAACATTCGAGGATTATGTCCGCAACACTCTTGCGCTGGCGATAGTGCCGGAGCTGAAAGCCAGAACGCATTTGCCTGTGGTTGTTGACCCATCGCACGGAACAGGCCATGCGCACATGATTCCGGCGATGAGTCGTGCAGCGATCGCCGCAGGGGCAGATGGCCTGCTGATTGAATGTCATCACGACCCTGAACACGCATTAAGCGATGGTGCGCAGTCGATTACGCCGGAAGTTCTCGCGCAGTTGATGACGCAGATTAAGGCAATCGCCAAAGCTATCGACCGCGACGCATAGGAATCCTGCATTTTAGGAAAAAACTTCTGTTATTATCGGAAAGAAAGTCTGTTTACGTCCGATAACTAAAGCACGTCAATTTCTCCAAACCCTCATTATTGCCGCAAAAACAAATAAATATCAGAAAAAGATATGAATTGTATGTTTGGCACTTTTTTTGCTCATTAGTTCACTACATTTATTTTTTTACGCACCGAAAGGGGGTGAACGATTATGGACATTAGTGCAATTGGACAGAGTGTGCTATCAAGTATGTACCAGGCTAACAATAGCAAGAAGCCTGATGCGACAAGCATGGCAAATTCCCTCATGGAAAAACTTGATACCAACAGCGATGGCTCTCTGAATGCCGATGAAATCAGCAATGCAGAAGGTGATCTCGCCGAGAAAATCACAGGCGCAGATTCAGACGAAGACGGCAGTGTTTCATTGGAAGAGCTAATCGCGGACATCACGAAGTTTGAGGGAGGCATGAGGCCTAACATGCCGCCGCCACCGCCGTCAGAAGACGACGCCGAAGATATGGCAACCAATATCATCGATGAATTAGACACCAATAAAGACGGTGTTTTGAGCCTTGATGAGATTATGGCCGGCGGAGAGAAAGCCGAGAAAATTCTCGATGCTGACTCTAACGGGGATGGTCAGGTGACCGAGGATGAACTCGTCGAGGACATCACAAAGATGCAGCAGCAGATGGAGACTGAAAATAAAATTAGCAGTCTCACAGATTTAGCGTTGAACACGTATGCATCAGCTACAAACATCCTCGAATCTGACGATTCCTTGCTTAGTTTAGCTGCTTAGTGGTAATCTAAGCGGTAACGGTGGTCTTAGCGAGTTGCAGCTCCTAAGGCCACTTTTTATTTTCGTCATTATCAATAAATAGTTAAGTTTTTTATTTTAGAATGTTTTTGCGATGGATTGCGCGTCAGCTATGGCTTTATCTTGTGCCTTGTTGACGGTTTGTTCATCCTGAAGTGTCGGCTGGCAGATAATTGATTTTATGTCCGTAAAACCAATGAAGCCAAGAATGAAATCGAGATATTTTTTCTGAAAGTCGATTGGCGAACTTTCATCGAAACTGCCTCCGCGGGCATAAATAACGCACATAGGCTTACCGCCTGCAAGTCCTTTATAAACGCCGTTCGCTGCGCTGAATGTATAGCCCGGCTGGAGTATGATATCGAGGTAGTGCTTGAGTTTATAAGGGATGCTGAAGTTCCACATCGGCGTTGAGATTAGATATTTGTCAGCGGATTTGAATTGCGCAATGATTTTTTCAATCTGCGACCATTTTTTCACCTGTTCAGGAGTTTTTTCCTTGCCGTGTATGATTGCGTATTTAGATTCCGCTGCGAAATTGTCAAATTCAGGCAGCGGGATATCGAACAGATCGTTGACTATGATTTTATCTTCTGGGTTTGTCTGCTGATATGCAGTCAAAAATTCCCTTGCGATACTGTGCGAATGACTTCGTTGTTCTCTTGGCGACGCTTTTATGTAAAGAAGATTTTTCATATATTTTGATTTTTGATATTTGATATTTGATTTACGTCAACTCAACAGACCAGTATGCGTGGTCGAGGAATTGTTTCCAGCTATGGTATCTTTCGTGCGAAAGGTGCAGATGCACAGTCGGATTGCGTTTTGGTTTTACCGGCAGTTTTGTAAGCTTCATATTGGCTTCTTTTGGTGTTCTGCCGCCTTTTTTAGCGTTGCATTTGGTGCAGGCGCAAACGAGATTCTCCCAGTTTGCAGCTCCGCCGCAGCTTTTAGGTACAACATGGTCGAGAGACAATTCAGAGGTTGGGAATTTTTTACCGCAGTATTGACAGTGGTTGTTGTCGCGGGCAAAGATGTTGCGTCGATTAAACTTTACATCATTTCTCGGTAATCTGTCATAAAACAGCAGCCGGACGATTCTCGGCACCGCGATATGGAAATTGACAGAGGTTATCCAGTCGTGTTGTGTGGGTTCAAAGGTGAGTTTCATCTGGCTGATATCGCGCCAGCTCTCAAAATCGTAGTTGTAATATTGACCTTGTTCATAGGAGATAACTTCAGCGAGGTCTCGGCACAGCATGCACAAGGCTCTTTTGACGTTTATGATGCGCAGCGGCATATAGTGTTTGTTCAGCACAAGCACACTGCACGTCAAACCAGATTGTGGTTCGAAAATAGACATTTTCCTCACACCTGTTACTTAACTATCACAAAAGGAGGACATTTTCAAGTTAAATTTTCGTAAATTCCGGATATACAAAGTAGGGGCGTAAATTCAAAATGGCATTTGCCAAACAGGTGTTTTTGGTTTATAAAATAGCATAAAGCAAAGGCGTTCGTAAATCCGTAGATTTGTAGGGTGGGCTTTAGCCCACGCGGAAGTTTTGAGCATTGTGATTTTGGTAATTTGATATTGTTTAGGGTTTAGAAATTCGGATTTCGGATTTTAATATATAGTGTTTATTCGTGTCGGAGCGAATGGGTAGATTCGTGGTTTTTAAGTTACGCTAAGTTGTGTTTGGGAGTTTATGCAATGTCTAAAGTATTAGCTTTCGTTTGCGTTGTTTTTTTTGCAATTCAAAATTCCGGCTGCTGCATCGCTGATGTTACTGATAGTCCATACTAACTAAACAGAATATAGCAGTTGATATTACATTAAAGGTGGGAAAAAAATGGCATCTGGTGCAGCAAGTTTGAGGGATGTCGCGCAGGCGGCAAACGTGTCCGTTCCAACGGCTTCGCGTATTCTTCGCAGGGTAGATATTGCGAGATTTTCTGAAGATACGTGCAGCAGGGTATGGGCAGCTGCGGAAAAACTCCGTTATCGTCCAAATATGCTGGTCAAAGGGCTTCAAACAGGCCTGACGCATACGATAGGTGCAATGGTTCCTCCTTTTGATTCTTACTGGTCGTCGGTTTTATACGGTATTCACGACACGTTGATTTCAGTTGATTTCGTTCCGATTAATCTTTGGGTTCGCCACGGCGATAATTTTGCCAGCAGCGGGCCGGTGGATGATTTGGAACAGATTCACAGGCTTATAGACAGGCGTATTGACGGCGTGATAATGTGGCCGCCGATAACGCCGGATTTTTACGAACACAATGAAGAGCTGGCGTCAAGAAATGTTCCTGTTGTTACAATCGACCATGAGCTTCCGGTAAAATATGGTGCGGATTCAGTTACGACAAATGAAGAGCATGGCGCTGAACTTGTGGCGAAACATTTATTGGATTTGGGGCATCGTAACATAGCGCACTTTGGCGATATTGGTATTGATACGTACAGTTGGGCGCAACGACGCAGAAGATTTTTTGAAAAGCGAATTGATACGGTACAGGGGGCTTCGTGTTTTGCTGTCGAGAAACCGAAGAACGCTGACGGCATTGAAATCGCGAAGAAAATATTGACAGCTAATCCGCGTCCGACAGCCGTTTATGCCGCCAGCGATACGCTTGCCCGATATGTATATCTTGCCGCGGCGGAACTTAAATTGAGAATTCCGGAACATTTGTCTGTTGTTGGGTTTGCCGATTTGGATTTCGCGGCGTATATGATGCCGGCACTGACATCTGTAAAACAAAATGGGTATGAAATTGGTCGTAAAGCGGCCAAACTTTTAACCGACCGTATCATGGGAAAATATACACAAAACGCTATTCAAAACATTGTGATGAATTGTGAACTGGTTATTCGCGGTTCCACTGCACCGGTTAAAGTTGTTTAGCCGTGGCCGGTATTTTAATCCTCGTAGGGGACGGCAACGCGTTATTTCTACCGGACATCCGCGAAAACGGATGGAAGTGGAGAAATCATTTAAAACAGAAAATTCCCAAATGAAATCTTCATTCTTCAATATTCAATCTTAAATCTTTCGTTGTACACTGTCGCCTCCGTATTTCTTCTTGATTTTGTCGAAGACTTGATCGACTTTTTTCTGCTTGTTGTCGGTTGGCTCCGAGAATAATAATTTTTGTCCGCTGCCTTCTGCTGTTAATCCGGAAACGCCGAAGCCTAAAAGCCGCAGTGCGCCGGCCGATTTACCGTGCCATTCTTCGAATACTTTTTTTGCTTCATCCCATAGCACTTTGCTGACATTGGTGGAATTGGCGAACGTATGACTTCTCGTTACGGTTTTGAAATTTCCATAACGCAGTTTGAGCGTAATGGTTTTGCCCTCGATGTTTTCTTCACGCAATCTGCCGGCAACTTCCTCGACCTGATTGAATAAAACTTCGAGCAGGGCGGCTTTATCTGAAACATCTTTTGGAAACGTCTCTTCAGCCGACATTCCTTTTGTGTCTCTATCAGGTTCAACAGGCCTGTCGTCAATTCCCTGCGTAAGCAGAAGCAAATCCTCGGCCTGATTGCCAAGTATTGATTGCAATGTTTTCAAAGACGTCTGTCGAAGTTGCTGAATGGTATTGATTCCGATATTGTTAAGAGCCGCGGCGGTAACTTTCCCAACGCCCCAGATTTTCGAGATGTTCAGCGGGTCGAGAATCTGCTGCTTGTTTTCTTCGGTGATAATCACAAAGCCGTCCGGCTTTTGCAAATCGCTGGCGAGCTTTGCGAGGAATTTATTCGGCGCGATGCCGACGGACGCTGTAAGGCCGATTTCGGTTTTGATTCTGTCTTTTATGGTGTGCCCGATTTTTTCAGCCGAGCCGAAAAGTGTGATAGAGCCGGTAACATCGAGAAATGCTTCATCGAGTGAAAGTTGTTCGACATCTGGCGTGAAGTCGTTGAAGATTTTGATTATTTGTTTTGATATTTCGCTGTACCGTTCCATTCTAACCGGCAGCAGAATAATATTTGGGCAAAGTTTAAGGGCTTGCGATGTTGGCAAGGCGGAGTGAACGCCGAATTTCCGTGCCTCGTAGGATGCCGCCGCGACAACGCCTCGCTGCTGAACTGTCCCGCCGACGATTAGAGGTTTGCCCTTTAGAGATGGATTGTCCATCTGCTCAACAGAGGCATAAAATGCATCCATATCGATATGAAGAATATATCTTGGCATAGAGGAATTATAGCGAATGAAATTATTGGTTAAAGGTTAAATTGTAGGGGCGGACCTGGGTGTCTGCCCAATTTCATTCTCGTGCAGCGCTCCGTACTAAATGCTATCATTTTTTGTTTTTTTCTGTGAATTTCTGTTGTTTTGCTGCGATTTACTATTATTTGCCTGCATTTAGTTGACTAAAATTACTTAAAACGCGGATTTCTTAAGTTTTTTCGTTTAAATTCACGCAAGTTGAGTATTTTTGAGTGAAAATACGCGAAATTTGCGTGTAAATATGCGCAATTCAATGGTTTTTTGCGTGTAATAATGCGTCGTAGCGTAGCGAAGACCCCCGATTTTTTAGGATTTTTCTACCTCAAAAGAAAAATCGGAGGGGGCAAGAATGAGGTGCTAAACGAATGACGGACACTCGGTGATTGAATTTATGCTACCTGTTTCCGTTCTTTTTCGCTTATTTCCTCATATTCCGCTGGGCTGACATACCCAAGCGAAGCATGACGACGCCGACGATTATAAAATATCTCCACGTATTTGAAAATATCTTTTTTCGCTTCCGCAAAATTAATATATTTCTTATCTCTGATCCACTCGGTTTTCAAACTCCCGAAAAAACTTTCCATACACGCATTATCCCAGCAATCGCCTTTGCGACTCATACTGCAAACTATTCCGTTACCTCGCAACATATCCTGAAAATCTTCACTGGCATATTGAACGCCGCGATCACTGTGATGAATCAATCCTGATGCCGGTCTTCGCTGCCCAACCGCCATCCTTAATGCATCCATTACAAGCTTTGAATCTATCCGCTCACTCATCGACCAACCTATTATTCTGCGTGAGTATAAATCCATCACCGCAGCAAAATACAGCCAGCCTTGTTCTGTAGGAATATACGTTATATCAGCCGCCCATTTGGTATTTATCGCAGCAGCTTTAAAGTTTCGTTCAAGAAGATTATCTGCTATCGCCATGGTATGATTCGAATCTGTAGTATGTACGAACCTGCGTTTTACACATGAAAACAGGCCAATCCGACGCATTATACGACGAAGCGTCTCTTGACAGCATTTTATCTTTGTCGGCAAATCACTATATACTTTTCGATAGCCGTAAATCCTTTCACTTTCAAAATACGATTTCGCCGCGGCCTGCGAAATTGCTTCTCGCCTTTGCTGTGCTGTCGAAGGCTTATGTTTTAAATGACCGTAATAACCGCTGTCGCTTACATCCAGTACTTTGCACATTATGGCAGTTGGAAATTCGCTGTCGTGCTGTTTTATCCATTGGAATTTCATTGCGACTCCTTTGCAAAGTACGCCGCCGCTTTTTTTAAAATGTCGTTCTCCATCCTCAACCTGGCGTTTTCTTTGCGAAGCTGCTGAAGTTCATCTGCTGTAGGCTGGGTCTGATTTTCCGGCGGCAGATCATTTGAGAGCCTGAATTTATTGATCCAGTATCTGACTGACCATGCGGATACGCCGAGTTTTCTTCCTGCTTCGGTTAGAGAATAGCCTTGTTCTGTGACGAGTTTTGCCGCCTGTAACTTGAAATCTTTACTGTAATGTTTGTACTGTGCCATGTTGGACACTCCTTTCTGGGGGTATTATA
>JAJFVK010000011.1 GCA_021371795.1 Planctomycetaceae bacterium
AGATATTTTATAATCGTCGGCGTCGTCATGCTTCGCTTGGGTATGTCAGCCCAGCGGAATATGAGGAAATAAGCGAAAAAGAACGGAAACAGGTAGCATAAATTCAATCACCGAGTGTCCGTCATTCGTTTAGCACCTCACAGGTTTTTGAGACACCGATTTTCAATTTTTATGATTTTTTACGATTTTACTG
Source organism: Planctomycetaceae bacterium (assembly GCA_021371795.1). Lineage (NCBI taxonomy): Bacteria > Pseudomonadati > Planctomycetota > Planctomycetia > Planctomycetales > Planctomycetaceae > Planctomycetaceae bacterium. The sequence continues at coordinate 194 of JAJFVK010000011.1, forward strand.
TCATTTACTGTTGTTTTGGTGCATTTCAGTGCATGGGGCTTTGGAGGCATTTTCACGTTGAAATTCGCGCAAGTTGGGTGTTTTTGCGTGTAAATACGCGCAATTCGAGGTTTTTTGAGTAAAATAGCGCGCAAGTTAAGTGCAAAAACACACAGGTTTGCAAAGTTTGCGCACGGCAATAGTTGCGCAAATTTTAAATATTTTTACGCACTTACTTGACAGCGACACGTAAAATATATATAAATACTACTAAAACCATAGGAATACAGGTGTAATATGAAACTTTCGACAAGAACACGATACGGGATGCGGGCACTGCTGGAATTGGCATTGGCTCATAATGCCGGGCCTTTGCAGATAAAGGTAATTGCCGAGCGTCAAAATATTTCGAATAAATATTTGGAGCAGTTGGTAGCTATGCTGAAAACAGCAGGTCTGGTGCGGAGTATTCGCGGGCCGCACGGCGGGTATGTTCTGGCGAAGCCGCCGGATGAAATCAAGCTGCTGGATGTTTTCAAAACTCTTGAAGGCTCAACACTTACAGTCGAGTGTGTTGACCAGGAGCATATTTGTGATAATCAGTCAGACTGTATAACAAGGAAGTTGTGGATGGAAATTAATCAGGCGATAATTACTGTGCTTGAAAGCAAAACGCTTGGCGACCTGGTGAAGATGAGCGAAATAAGCGGCGGAAAAATGAGTTATCAAATTTAAGGGAGTGCCAAATGGCGAAGATATATAACAGCTTAATCGATACCATCGGCAATACGCCTCTTGTGCGTATAAACGCTTTAAACACGACCGAAGCACAGGTTTTAGCGAAAATTGAATATTTCAATCCGTGCAGTTCGATAAAGGACCGGATTGGTCTTGCGATGGTTGAAGCCGCTGAAAAGCAGGGCAAAATCAACAAGCAAACTACTATAGTTGAGCCGACCAGTGGAAACACTGGAATCGGTTTGGCGTTTGTTTGTGCGGTAAAGGGATATAAGCTGAAATTGGTGATGCCGGAATCGATGAGTATTGAACGGCGAAAACTGTTCAAAATCTTCGGAGCGGAAGTTGTTTTGACTCCTGCGGCTGAAGGTATGAAAGGCGCGGTTGCCGAGGCTCAAAGGCTTGTAGATAATACGGATAACACGATTATACTTCAGCAGTTTGAGAATCCTGCGAATCCTGAAATCCATCGCAAAACGACGGCGGAAGAAATTTGGCGGGATACTGACGGAACGGTCGATATATTTGTTGCCGGAGTCGGTACAGGTGGTACAATTACCGGCGTTGGTCAGGTGCTGAAGAAGTACAAACCTGCGGTGAAGATTGTAGCGGTTGAGCCGGACAGTTCACCGGTGCTTTCCGGCGGAAAGGCCGGCCTGCACAAGATTCAGGGCATTGGTGCCGGTTTTGTACCAAAGGTACTGGATAGGTCGATTTTGGATGAAGTAATCTGCGTCAAAAACGAGGATGCTCTGGGAACCGCCAAACAGCTTGCTCTTAAAGAGGGGATGCTCTGCGGTATAAGTTCCGGCGCAAATGTTTTCGCGGCTTTGCAGATTGCGGCCAGACCTGAAAATAAAGGAAAAGTTATTGTTACGATAATTTGCGATACTGGCGAAAGATATATTTCTACGGAATTGTTTCAATAGGATAAATTAATGGAAAATGATATTCAGAAATTTGTAAAGGCAATCGTAGATACTTACAAAGACGAGTCCGGCATAAATTTCATCGATACGACGAATTTACCGCTGCGTGACAGGATTCTTGAAGTGCTTGGCTTGCTGATGGAAGTAATTTTTCCCGGCTACACAGGCGCTAGGGATGTTACGAGTTCGAACGTGGATTTTGTTGTCGGCGATATTCTTTACAAGGTTCAAAGCGTTCTCGAAGAACAGATTCAGCGTGCGCTTCTTCATCAGTGCAGATTGAAGAAAAGCGACTGTACAAGCTGCAAGGAAATGGCCAAAGAAGTAACGCAGCATCTTTTGGGGCAATTGCCTAACATACGCAAACTGCTTAAAACCGATATTCAGGCTGCTTTTGAGGGCGACCCTGCGGCAGCCAGTTACGAAGAAATTGTGTTGAGTTATCCGGGCTTGAAAGCTATTACGATTCATAGAATTGCGCACGAGTTGTATTTGAAGAACGTGCCTCTTATTCCACGTATAATGACCGAACACGCTCATCACGAAACCGGAATCGATATAAATCCCGGCGCGACGATTGGCGAAAGATTTTTCATCGACCACGGCACGGGAATCGTAATTGGCGAAACTGCTGTGATTGGAAATAATGTAAAAATTTATCAGGGCGTTACGCTCGGTGCGCTTGCTCCGGCAAAAGGGCAGAGCCTTCGAGGTGTGAAACGTCATCCGACGATTGAAGACGATGTAACGATTTACGCTGCGGCGACAATTCTTGGCGATATTGTAATCGGCAAAGGCGCGACGATAGGCGGTAACGTATGGATTAAAGATTCTGTGCCGGCAGGTGTTATGGTTACAATGGCAAGACCGGAACCGGTTTATATTCAGAAGAAAAATAAACACTGACTTACACAGACGAAAACACTGACTGACACAGGCCTGAAAAATAGGAACGTATGGCAGACAAAATAATTGAAAAAATAAATACGCTCAAGAAAAAGAAGAACGCGATAATTCTCGCTCATAACTATCAAATCGGCGAAGTTCAGGATATTGCCGATGTTTGCGGCGATTCGCTTGAATTGAGTCGAAAAGCGGCGAACAACAACGCGGATGTGATTGTATTCTGCGGCGTTTTGTTTATGGCTGAAACAGCGAGCATTTTGTCCCCGAACAAAACTGTTTTACTGCCGGATAAAAACGCCGGCTGCCCGATGGCTGATATGATTGACGCAAAACAACTTACCGAGTTGAAGGCGAAATATCCGGATGCTGTTGTTGTTTGTTATGTGAACAGTTCGGCGGAAGTTAAAGCTATCAGCGATTATTGCTGCACGAGTTCAAACGCGGTTGATGTTGTAAACGCGATTGACGCTGACAAAAAGATTATCTTTGTGCCGGATAAAAATCTCGGTCAGGTTGTTAAAGAGCGTACCGGCAGAGATATTGTTCTTTGGCTGGGGTATTGCCCGACACATCATCATGCATCGGCGGAAGATTTGCAGAAAACAAAATCTACGTATCCTGACGCGATGGTTCTGGCGCATCCGGAGTGTCCGGTGGAAATAAGAAATTGTGCCGATTTGCTTTTGAGTACCGGTCAAATGCTCAACTATGTTAAAAACAGCGACAGACGTGAGTTTATCATCACCACTGAAGTTGGAATTATTCATACACTGAAAAAGCAAAATCCGGAGAAAGTTTTTTATCCGGCCAGCGAGCGATTTGTTTGTCCGAATATGAAAAAGATTACGCTGGAAAAGATTTTATTCGCTCTGGAAGATAATAAGTATGTAATAAAAGTGCCTGACGAAATCGCGGATAAAGCGAGAGGGGCACTTGAGAGAATGGTGGCGGTTGTGCCGAAAGGATAGTTCGAGAAATGGATGAAAGAAAATATCATTTAGAAACATTGGCTTTGCACGCAGGTCAGGAAGTTGACCAGACGACATTAAGCAGGGCGGTGCCGATTTATCAGACGAGCAGTTATTTGTTCAAAGATACCAATCATGCGGCTGATTTGTTTGGACTGAAAGAATTTGGCAATATTTATACGCGATTAATGAATCCAACGACTGACGTTTTGGAAAAAAGGCTTGCCGCTCTTGAGGGCGGAGTTGCGGGGCTGGCGTTTAGTTCCGGAATGGCTGCGATTACCGCGGCGGTTTTAAATATTTGTCAGGCAGGTCAGCATTTTGTTTCGGCCAGTACGCTTTACGGCGGAACGGTTACGCTTTTCGGTCATACTTTGGCTAAGATGGGAATAGAGGTAAGTTTTGTAAACCCGTCGAAGCCGGAGGAATTTGAAAAGGCGATTAAAAGTAATACACGGCTGATTTATATTGAAAGCTGCGCGAATCCGAAAAACAATATTCCGGATTTCGAGAAAATTGTTGCTGTTGCGCACAAGCATAATCTGCCAGTGATTTGCGATAATACCACAATGTCGCCAATGCTTTTCAGGCCGATTGAGTATGGCGTTGATATTGTTGTGCATAGCTGTACGAAAATAATCGGCGGGCACGGCACGAGTATCGGCGGGGTTATAATCGATTCAGGAAAATTTAACTGGGCGAATGGTAAATTTCCGGAACTGACAGAGCCTGACGCAAGTTATCACGGTGTGAAATATTTTGAACAATTCGGCGGTATGGCGTATATATTAAAGGCGAGATTGCAGTTGCTTCGCGATATGGGCGCGTGCTTGTCGCCGTTTAATTCGTTTCTGCTCTTGCAGGGAGTTGAAACTTTGCACTTGCGGGCGCCGCGGCATTGCGAAAACGCGATGGCTTTGGCAAAATGGCTTGAAAAGAATAAAGCCGTGAGTTGGGTTAATTATCCGGGACTTGAGTCGCATCCGGATTATGCTCTTGCGAAAAAATATTTTCCTAATGGGCAGGGTGCTATGCTGGGCTTTGGTATTAAAGGCGGCAGGAAAGCAGGCGAGAAATTTATTAATAACGTTAAGCTTGCAAGTCATCTTGCAAATATTCTCGACAGCAAAACGCTGGTCATTCATCCGGCGAGTACGACTCATCAGCAGTTGAGCGATGAAGAGCAAATCGCGGCCGGTGTAAGCCCGGACTTTATTCGTGTCTCTGTCGGAACAGAACACATTGATGACATTATTAACGATTTTGAATATGCTTTAAATAAGGCAAAGGAATAGAACTATGTGGGATTATAATCCAAAAGTTATGGAATATTTTTTGAATCCGAAAAATGTCGGCGAAATAGAAAATCCGGACGGTGTCGGCGAGGAAGGTTCGCTGGCGTGCGGCGATATGCTGAAACTGACTTTCAAACTTGACAAAGACGGAAGAATCGCCGATGTGAAGTTTAAAACGTTCGGCTGCGCAAGCGCAATCGCATCGTCCTCTGTAATGACCGAAATGATAAAAGGTCTTACGCTGGAAGAAGCATCGAAAGTAACCAACAAAGACATTGTCGATAAACTCGGCGGGCTGCCTGAACAAAAAATGCACTGCTCGGTTATGGGTATGGAAGCGTTGCAGGCGGCGATAGCAAGTTATCACAGCGGTAAAGGCAAAACGCAGAAAAAAATCGACGGCAAAATAGTATGCACCTGCTTCGGCGTTACCGATAAGGAAATCGAAAAAGTCGTGCTTGAAAATAACCTTGATACTGTCGAACAGGTTACGAATTACTGCAAAGCGGGCGGCGGATGCGGCTCGTGCCGAGGCGAAATCCAGATGATAATCGATAAAGTCCGCGGCAAAAAAGAAGCCGGCATTACAACTGTGCGTGAAACCAAGAAGTTGACAAATATTCAAAAGATACAGTTAATTCAAAAGACTATAAACGAACAGATTCGGCCTTTGCTGAAAGCTCACGGCGGCGATATCGATTTAATAGACGTTGACGGCAACAAGGTAATCGTAGCTTTTCGCGGGATGTGTTCGCAGTGTCCGACGGCGGAGTTCACGATGAAAGATGTTGTCGAGGGCAGGCTGCATGAGTTTGTAAGTAATGATTTAATTGTCGTGGAACATCGCGATTAATGGAGTGAATAGATGTCAAAAGTAATATATTTCGATAATAATGCGACGACGCAGGTTGCGCCGGAAGTGTTCGAGGCGATGAAGCCTTTTTTAACCGAATTTTACGGCAACCCATCGAGTATGCACACATTCGGCGGACAGGTTGAAAAATATATCAGGCACAGCAGGGATGCTATCGCTAATCTTCTCGGCTGCGACAGTTCTGAAATTATCTTCACAAGCTGCGGAACCGAAAGCGATAATGCAGCGATAAAAGGCGTTCTGGCGTCTTATTCTGAAAAGAAAAAAATTATTACCACCCGCGTCGAGCATCCGGCTGTTCTGGCGGTTTGCAGAGAATTGCAGGGGATGGGATATAAACTTGTCGAACTTGGTGTTGACAAAGAAGGGCAAATCAATCTCGATGAACTTGCGGCAGAAGTCGATGACGATACGGCTATCGTAACGATAATGTATGCAAACAATGAAACAGGCGTGATTTTCCCGATAGATAAAATCGCGGAGATTGTTAAATCCAAAGGCAGCGTTTTTCACACTGATGCTGTTCAGGCGGTCGGCAAGATTCCGCTGAACCTCAATAAAAGCAACATCGATTTGTTGAGCTTGAGTGGACATAAACTGCATGCGCCGAAAGGCGTCGGCGTTCTGTATGTTCGCAAAGGTACAAGGATTTCGCCATTTATGGTCGGCGGGCATCAGGAAAAAAGCAGGCGAGCAGGTACTGAAAATGTCGCGGGCATTGTTGCGCTCGGCAGGGCGGCGGAACTGGCGATGGTAAATATGGAAACTGAAAACACGTTCGTCAAAAAGCTTCGCGACAAACTTGAAAAAGCGATTCTTAAGACATGTAAAGACGCAAAACTTAACGGCGATAAAATCAATCGTCTGCCGAATACGACGAACATTAGTTTTGAATTTATCGAAGGCGAAGCGATTTTGCTTTTGCTTGACCAGTTCGGAATTTGCGCAAGCAGCGGAAGCGCGTGTACGAGCGGCGCTCTGGAGCCAAGTCATGTTATGCGGGCGATGGGCGTTCCGTTTACCGCTGCTCACGGCTCCACGAGATTCAGTTTGAGCAGATATAATACAGAAGAAGAAGTTGATTTCCTAATAGAGAAAATGCCGATGATTGTCAATCGTCTGCGAGAGCTTAGTCCGTTTGTGAAATAACAGTTCAAATTATAAAATGACCGTTCAAAGGGATTTCGAATGAATTTTTTCCTAAAAATTTTCGCGGCAGTGGTTTTGTTTGTAAATTTTGCACATGCTGCCGATGCAAATGAAAACATTGTATCGCATACGCTTGATAACGGATTGCAGGTTTTAATCCTTGAAAAACATTCAATGCCGGTGGCTGCTGTTCAGGTGTGGTATAACGTCGGCAGTGTTGATGAGCCAAACGGATTGAAAGGTATTGCACATCTGTTCGAGCATATGATGTTTCGCGGGTCGAAAAATTTCGGGCCGCAGGAGCATTTTAAATTGATTCAGGAGGCGGGCGGTCGGTGCAATGCTTATACGTCTGATGAAAAAACAGTTTATCACGAAAGGCTGCCGGCGGATAAGCTCGACCTTGCGCTGCGGCTTGAAGCGGATAGGATGGCAAATCTGATATTAGACCAGAATGTACTCGATACCGAACGACAGGTTGTGCTGGAAGAATATCGAATGCGAATCGAAAATGATCCTATCGGCTCGATAGAAAAAGATGTTCGTGAATTTTTGTTCCCATCAAATCCTTATCAATACGGACCAATCGGAAAAGTTGATGATATTAAAAAGTTTACAGTCAAAGATTGTCAGGGGTTTTATAAAAAATATTACGCGCCAAACAATGCAACGCTGACTATCGTCGGCGATGTCAAAGCGAAAAAAGTTATAAAAATGGTTGAAGCAAGGTTCGGCGATATAAAGCCAAGCCAACTTCTCGGCAGGCCTAAATTTGTATTTGTATCTAATCAGGTGAAGGCTTTGAATAAAGCCAAGACGGAACTGCCTGTGCCTGTTACGATTCTTTCATTTTATACTGCGGGGGCACGCGATAAAGACAGGGCGGCGCTTGAGGTTTTGCTGAATTGTCTGAATAACGGCAAAAGCTCGCGGCTGTGGAAGTCGCTTGTGAATAATAAAAAAGTCGCGGAATATTATACCGGCGAATATATCGAAGGCGCTGAAAAGGGACTTGTGATTCTGGCGGCAGCGCATTTTCAGGGACTTGCCGGAAAAGTTGAAAAGGGAATATGGCGGCAGCTTGATGAAATGAAGACCAAAGGGCCGGATGCTAATGAGTTCGCCAAAGTGCAAAATCAAATTCGTGCTGGAAACACTTTTAAGAAATATTATGCGGAAAATCTTGCGAGCAGCATAGGATTCGAGCAGGTTATTCGCGGCGATTATAAACATTTTTATATGCTTGATGAGGAAATTGAAGGCGTAACGCGGGAAGATGTGATTCGTGTCGCAAACAGATATTTTACCAAAGAAAATATGAAAAAGATTTATTTTGAGCCTCGACAGCCGATGTTTCTGGCACAATTAGCGGGACTTATTAAGTCTATCTTTTAGGCAGGAGCAAATCGTGAAAAAAATCATACTTGTTTTAATTGTGTGTTTGGCTGGTGTTTATAGTGTTTATGCGGGTGCCGCTGAAAAATTAGTTTATCCTTCTATGCAGGATGAAAATTTGCCGAATGGGCTGCGCGTCATTCTAATCGAACATCACGAGCAGAAAACAATTTCTTATCGAATGCTTGTTAAGGCGGGCAAGGCGGATGAACCGATTGGCAAGGAGGGCGTCGCGGGTTTCACTTCACGAGTTTTACAGGAAGGGACGCTTATGAAAAATGCCGACCGGATTGCCGATGAAATCGCGGGTATCGGCAGCTCATTTAGTATTTCTTCGCAGACAGATTATGTTATCTTCGGTATGGATGTGCTTGATCAATATTCACAGCAAGGGCTGGACTTATTCTCTGATGTGATTTTAACCCCTTCTTTTTCCGCTGAAGGTGTTAAACGTGTCAAAAAAGAAATGCTAAACAGCGTCTATTTCAACCAAACAGATAACGCCACGATTGCGTTTAATCACGGCAGGGCATTGCTTTTTGGATGTAGTAATCCGCTGGGACGGTCGAACTCCAAAAAAAGCGTTCAATCCATTTCGGCAAAAGATATCCGTAAGTTTTACGAAAGTCATTATTCGCCGGGCAATTCAATATTGCTGGTTATCGGCGATTTTTCAAATGATGAAATGATGCGAAAGTTAAATGGGAAATTTGCAGGATGGAAGTCGTCGAAAGTCGCTGAAAAAATGCAGACTAAGCCTGACTATGGTAAAGCAGGGCGGATACTGGTTGTTGATAAGCCGAGAATGACGCAGGCGGTGATTTATATGAATCAGTGGGCTCTGGTCAGCGACGATGAAAATTATTATGATTATATTCTCGCGAATTATGTTTTGGGCGGCGGCGGTTTTTCATCGAGGCTTATGAACGCAGTGCGAGCCAACGGAGGGATGGCTTATCATATCAGCAGCAGAAGCGATATTCACAGCAATTACGGGGTTTTAAGTATTTTTACTGCGACACGTAATGAGAAACTATATGACGCATACGAAATGACAAAATCTGAAATCGAGAAACTAAACGATAAAGGCGTAAGCGAAGAAGAACTGCAAAAAGCCAAAGATTATGTTACAGGCTCGATTCCGCTGCAATTGGAATCGCCGGGGCAAATCGCAAATAAAATTCTTAACGCGATTATGCAGGGGTTTACGGTTGAGGATTTGTCGAATGAGGTTATTAACTATAATAATGTTACGGCAGAAAACGTCGATAACGTTATTAAAAAATATATGCAGACTCAAAAACTTAATGTTGTTATAGTTTGCGATGTCAAGAAAGTTAAAGAACAACTAAAACAAATTGGAGAATATGAACAAACTGGTTATAACGATATTCCCTGTAAGTAATTATTGAGAATCTTTTGGGTATAAAGCAATAACATAGCCATCGTTAAGCTGTGCTACTAAACGCATATTGCAGAATTGCTGAAGCTGATGTGGTTCGTAAAGATATGTTCGACAATGCCTGGCAAACCATATTAAATAGGTTTGTTTTCCAGATATAAGCCTTGATTTGAATTTATCCATTTCATCCTGTCTTATCTTAGCGCTATTTTGGGGTAGATTTTCCAGTTTTGCGGGCGATAGGCAAGAACTAATGTCAGCGAAAAGATAAAGCGCATTAGTGTCGTTTGTATATATGTTGCCATCCAATTTAGTATATTTCAGCCAGGCAATTGTTTGGGAGTTTTTCCATGCTGCGTTTCCAAAGCCAAAACCATAATAATATAAATGTTGAGTCGTAAAATAAGTTCGAGCGAAACCTGTGTATAGCCAGATACAGGTACTTAGCGCAAGCACAAGCACAACAGCATATCTCATATATTTTCTGGTCAAGGCGTAAAGTTTTATAGAGGAAAAAGCAAATAACATTACCATTGGAATGTATATGGGAGATAAATATCTGCCTTCAAAAGATCCAAGCAGGCTATTCATGGCAGAATAAATGATTGCACACATATATACTATGATAAATAACGAAATTGAAATTACCGGCCAATTTGTTGTTTTAGTTTTTAAGAGTTTATAAGTATAAATAGCGGTGATCGACAGGACAAAGATGGAAAAAAGTGTAAAGAAAATCCAGCCAGGAATTTTATCAATACCATTAAAAAATATGAGCCAAGATTTTATATGGTTACCAATAATATTAATGTTTTTTATAAAAGGAGAATATTGGGGCAGGCGGATTCCCATAAAAGTTTCAGTGAGCAGATAGTTTCTTAGACTCCATATCCCCAAAGGAAAAGCTGAAACGATTCCCCAAATGGAAGTAAGAATAAACTTTTTCCTCCAATCCTTAATACCAAAAAACAATACAAATGCACCGACAGGGAATAGTACTATTCCAATGTAGCGAGTCAGGCAGGCACATGCGGTTATAACGGCTAACAATAGAGTTAACTTATATTTGGGATTAGTTGGGATTTTCGGTAAAAGAAAGAAAAAGGCTCCGACAAAAAATAAAAATAATGGTTCACTCCATGCCCAAACACAATCGGAGACGATAGCTTCTGAAAAAATTAGCAATGAGCTTATTATCGAAAAGAATAGAGAACGCAAATATTTTAAAACCCATAACCCTGTAAAAAAAACAGTTAATCCGAAAAATATTGCGCTAATAAGTCTGGCTGTGAAAAAATCATCTATGCCCAAAACTTTAAAGCAAGCGATAAAAATCGAATAAAACGGGGGTAATATTATAAGAAATGTTCCATCCGGTCTTGTGAAAGAGTGATTTTCAAGAAGAGTTCTTGCCCACATGAGATATTGAACGGAATCACCTGAAATTCCAATGCCATTACGGCTTGATGAATGGAAAATCAAGACAAAGCCAGCGAAACCAATGAGCAGAGGGATGAGAAATAAATATTTGTTTTGTTTTTTAGTCAGTGAAGATAACGTTGATTCGTTATGATTTGTTTTTGATTTAGTTTTTTTCATAAATTTTGAAAATCAGTCAATTCTGTGCGGATTATGCCGAAAGGATGGCTTTGTCAATGCCCACGATAATCGCTTTCAATGACATTATTAGAGTTTCACTTTATCATTTAAAAGAACTAAACATTTAGCAAAACAGATGGAGTTTGTCAAGTAAATATAACGCCAGCCTAATGTGAGAAAACTAAAATATTTTTCGGTAAATGTGGCAGTAGGGGGTTTTGCCGGTCTTTTGATAGTAATTCTGATGGTATTGTTCGGCAGGCCAGAATGTTTGGGCGGTTTTAATCTCTGTTTTTACATCATATCCTTTTTCCTTTAGAATCTGCACTAACTTTTCCGCAGTTTTCTTCTGCTCGTTATTGAAATAATAAATGCCGCTTCTGTATTGGCGACCAATGTCAGGGCCTTGTTTGTTTAATTGTGTGAAATCATGTATCTCAAAAAATAACTTCGCGAGGGTTTCATAATTAGTTTTATTCGGGTCGAAAACTACTTCCACCGCTTCGGCGTGGCCTGTCTTACTGCTGCAAACTTGTTCATACGTTGGTCTTTCGGTTTTGCCGTCAGTGTAGCCAGATGTTACGGAGATTACGCCGGGGACATTCTTGAAATAATACTCAACGCCCCAGAAACATCCGCCGGCAAAGACGGCTCTTTGGCCGTTGGGAACGAAATCCATTGAAATTGAATTTACACAGAATCTGACGTTCTTTTGAGTTAATCCTTCTCCTTTGAAGATGTGGCCGAGGTGTGCGCCGCAGTTTGCGCAGAGGTTTTCTGTTCTGGCACCATCCGCATCGGTCTGCGAAATTACTGCGCCGGGAATTTGTTCATCGAAACTCGGCCAGCCACATTCAGATTTGAATTTTGAAGTTGATTCGAAAAGCGGGAAGCCGCAACGTTTGCAGGTGTAAAGACCCTGTTCAAAAAAATCGTTGTATTTGCCGGTAAAATGCTTTTCTGTGCCTTTTTGGACGATAACGCGTTCTTCTTCGGGGGTGAGCTTTTTATACATATTGCTATCCTCTACTTTCGGATTGGTTTGTTTTGAAATCGCGAACCTTATCAAAACAATTGAGAAAGTAATGACTATCAAAACGAGCAAAATATGCACGCACTTCATAACCAACCCTTATTAAGGTATTTAAGTACTTGTGAGTATCTCTAAAAATTGACAATCAAACATAACAAACGCTGTTTTTGACCGGTCGCTGACGCTCGCGGCTCTGACTCTTATCTTTTAAAGGCATCAAACAATCCAATTGGTAGCATTGTTTGGTACGTTTGCCAAATCTGGAGCGTAAAAATCTGCGCCTGGTAACTGCGCCGGAGTAAAACTTGAGGTAATGGCAAGGCATTTGCAACCTGCGGCTTTTGCGGCTTTGATTCCGCTAATCGCATCTTCGACGACAAGGCAATCCTTCGGATTTATGCCGATTCGTTCGGCGGCGAGCAGGAAAATTTCCGGGTCTGGTTTTGTGTTCTTAACGTCGCTACCGGTAACAACAGAGTCGAAAGTTTCGGCAGGTATTTTGATTTCATCAAGGTTGCCTTTTACCTTGCGATAATCTGCACTGGAAGCGACAGCAATCTTTTTGCCTGTTTTTTTGCATTGGGCGATAAATTCTTTTACGCCGTTGAGAGGGTTCAGGACGCCTTTGATTATTTCAAGATAAATGTCATAGGTACGTATTTTAGCAGTCGGCAAATCGAGTGGGAAATTGTATTTTTCGGCGACACCGCCAATAAATCTGTTTTCGCCTCTGCCGGTAAACGGGTGAAAATCCTGCGGCTGAACTTTTAAACCTTGTTCGGCAAACATCTGCGAGGCTGCTTTGATAATAAAAGGTTCGGAGTCGAGCAGGACGCCATCCATATCGAAGATCACGCCATGTGGTAGTTGAATCATTGTGTTTCTTTCTTAGTGAGTCTGTCAGCGCCGAGCTGGCCGCAGGCGGCTTTAATGCTCTGGCCGCGGCGGAACCTGATAATCGCCTCGAAGCCTGCATGCATCAGCATATCCTTAAACTCTTTTATCTGCTCACGATTGGACGGCTGGAAATCCGAGCCGGGGTGAGGATTGTACTCAATAAGATTTACGCCAACCTTCAAAGGTCTGATGTACTGGATAAGTTTTCTTGCCAAGTCGAAACTGTCATTAACGCCGTCAATCATGCAATATTCAATTGTGATTCTTCGGCCTGTCTTTTCATTGTAATATTTCATCGCTGATAACAGTTCTTTCAGTGAATATTTATTTGCGGCAGGTACGATTTCTTTTCTTACGCCATCATCGGCGGAGTGGAGCGAAACGGCAAGGCGGGGAAAAATGTTTTCATCGGCGAGTTTTCTTATTTCTTCAGGAAGGCCGACAGTTGAGATTGTCTGCCTGCGGAATCCGATTTGTTTGCCGATGTCCGAAGCGAAAATTCTGACCGCTCTTAAAACATTGTCATAGTTTTCCATCGGTTCGCCCATACCCATATAGACGACATTGTTTACCTTGCATCCGCTATCGACGCAAATGGCGGAGACTTCGTCGATAATTTCGCCTGCGGTGAGGTTGCGCTGGAAGCCCAATGCTCCTGTGGCACAGAACTTACAGCCGAGGCGGCAGCCGACCTGTGAGGAGATACAAATCGTCTTTCTGCCGTTTTCATCGAGCAGGACAGATTCGATTTTATTGCCGTCCGGCGTTTCAAACAGATATTTTACCGTGCCATCGGGGTCTGTGAGCTTTTCTTCGATTTTAAGCTGGGTGATATAGTAGCCATCGTCGAGTAGTCTTTTCCGCATATCCTTGGACAGCGTGGTCATAAGGTTGATATCATTGATATTGTGCTGATGTAAATAGGTGAATATATATTTGGCAACGTAAGCTTTACCGCCATATTCAGCAACTATCTTTGTCAGTTCTTCCGGCGTTTTAATTTTTAAGTCTTTATCCATAAGGGTAATATAACGGCTAATGGCGTTGGGTTCAAACGAAAAAGTAATAAACTAAAGCCCACCCTACAAACTTTCTGCGCCATTAAATACGATATAAAAAATAGCATTTGACTATATGGTAAGGATAAGTACAATTTTCAGGGTTATTTTATTTTTTATGGAGTATAGTTTGATGGATCCCAAAATATTTAAAGCGTATGACATAAGAGGACTTTATCCTGAACAATTAGATGAAGATGCGGCATGGAAAATAGGCAACGCGGCGGCGACATTTTTGCGGTCTTTGCTCCGCGGTTACGACAGGGGACTTGCCAACAAGCAGAGTCTTTGTGTCGGATACGATATGCGATCGCACAGCAAAGGTCTTGCCGAAGCACTTATCAAAGGTATGAACGCGGCCGGCGCTAATGTAATTGATATCGGTATGATTGATACACCTCAAATATACTTCGCTATAAATCATCTTGGCACCTGCGGCGGAGTACAGGTTACCGCTTCACATAACCCTGCTCAATACAACGGCTTTAAAATTTCCGGACTGGAAGCCAAACCAATCGGGGAAGATACGGGCTTGAAAGAGATTAAACATATCGCTACCGCACTTCTTCATACAATGGGCGCAGGAGAATGCAAGGCGGAGAAAAACGACCTGACAAAGGCTTACAAAGAACATGTTTTGAAATTCGTCGAGCCAAAAGTGAAACCGTTGAAAGTTGTAATTGACGCTTCAAATGGTATGGCCGGCAAAATGGTGCCGTTGATTTTTGAGGACTTGGGACTCGATATTATCAAGATAAACTTCGAGCATAAAGGCGTGTTCAAACATGACCCCAACCCGCTGGTAGAGAAAAATCTCGACCAACTTAAGAGCACAGTTCTGAAACGTAAAGCAAATGTTGGCATTTGCTTTGACGGTGATGCCGACAGGTTAATAATGGTCGATGAAAAAGGCCAGACTATCAGCTGCGATATTTTAACCGCGCTTATGGTTCCGTACTTTTTGAAGAAGGCGCCGGGGGCGGCGATTGTTTACGACCTGCGGAGCAGTTGGGTTGTGCGTGAAGAAATCCTGAAATATGGCGGCGTGCCCAGACGTGAAAGAGTGGGGCACTCGTTTATGAAAAAGACGCTGCGAACTGCAAGGGCGATTTTCGGCGGCGAGCTTAGCGGTCATTTCTATTATCGCGACAATTTCTTCGCGGATTCAGGAATGATTACTTTCGCACATATGATAAACATTTTGAGCGAATCAGATGTTCCTGTAAGTAAATTAGTTGCGCCATTGAGAAGGTATCATTCAAGCGGCGAGATGAATTTCTCGGTGGAAGATAAAGAAGCGATGACGACTGAACTTAAACGCAAATTCAGTCAGGGCGACACCGACGACCTCGATGGTATTACCGTACAGTTTAAAGACTGGTGGTTCAATTGCAGAGCGAGCAATACCGAGCCGTTGCTGCGTTTGAACGTCGAAGCTAAAACGAAAGAACTGCTTGATAAACAAGTTGCTGAAATGCAAAGCATATTAGGAAAACCGGTAGAACATTAACGATTTAAAATTTAAAATTGAAAATTTAAGATTTGATATAGACGGTTCTCTTTCAAGATTATGGTGAGATATGAATAGAAAAATATTATTTTTGATTGTTGCGGTTTGTTTATTGACGATGTTTCAGGCGGGATGTCAGGTTAATCCTGTAACTGGCGAGAAGCAATTTTCGCTTGTCAGTCCCGAAGAGGCGAAGACAATGGGGTTGAACTACTCCAAGCAAATTGAAAAAGAAATGGGCGAAAGCATCAAAGATGAACAACTGCAAAATTATATTAATTCCGTTGGGCAGAAAATAGCGGCTGTAAGTCATAATCCCACATATGGGTTTACTTACAAAGCAATCGACCATAATTCCGTTAACGCCTTTGCGCTGCCGGGCGGGTATATTTATATTACGACAGGTCTGCTTAAAGAATTGAACAGCGAGGCACAACTGGCAGGTGTGTTGGGGCATGAAACGGCACACGTTACAGCAAGGCATATAGAAAGCCAAATTACGAATAGCTCTCTTATGAGTATGGGCGTGAGTGTTTTGGGTTCGGCGAATTCGGCGGCGGGGTCGATGGGCGAGATAGTGGCGAATTTACAGAGTATGTCGTTTTCACGTGCTGACGAAAAACAGGCGGATGCTATCGGGCTTGGTTATATGGTTAAGGCAGGGTATACGCCTAATGGTATGATTGAGACAATGGAAATTCTGCAAAAACAAAGCGGTTCGCGGACAATAGAATTTTTCTCTACGCACCCAAGTCCGGAAAATCGCATCGGCTTATTGAAGGAAGAAATATTTAACAATCGTTATCCGACTAACGGCAAAATCGGCAAAGAAGAATATTTCCTGAATGTTACCGCAAGATTAAAGAAGTAATATTGCAATCGTGAGAGCAAGGCCGCCGATAGTGTGCAGAATAATGGTGTATTTACTTAGTGTAAAATATCCTGTCTGTGATAGTTTTTCAGGGATGCAGACTTTAAAACAAATTATACATAAAATGCCTGTTGATAGATAAAATACAAAACCGGCAATATTGGTTTTTGTTACAAACAGTGCCAAAATGACAACCAACATCAAAGCGGTCTGATATAAAGAGGCCGCTTTTTTTATGCCCATTGTTACTACGAGAGTTTTCTTATTCACTGCTTTATCGGCTTGGTAATCAGGGAATTCATTTGCGAAGATTATAAGAAAAACCAAAATGGCCATAAAAACGGAAGGCAAAAGAGGTATCCAGTCAATCAAACCAGTTTGAATATAATATGCTCCATAAACTGGCAGAATGCCAAAGAGAAAGCCGATTGTGATTTCGCCTGCGGTGCGGTAGCCGAGTTTCACAGGCGGGGCAGTATAGAAAAATCCGCCGAGCAAACCTATTAAGCCAAGCAAAAGCACGAAAATACTTTTTGTAATTGCAACGATAATTAAACCTGCGGCAGCGGCTAATGCGAAACAGATTATCGATATAGTGAAAACTTCTCTGGGGGACAATAAGTTTTTCTGGATTAGCTGGCTTCCGCCGGAGAATGGGGATGCGTTTTTGTTCAGCCAGTCGTTTTTGGACTTGCTGTCGAAATAATCATTCGAAACGTTTGCGCCCATTTGAAAAAGAACGATGGAAAAACAGGCCAGCAGGAAAAGCGGCAAATTAAATTGATGATGGTGCGAATACGCAAGAGCGGTGCCGACAAAAATAGGGATAACACTTGCCGTGCAGAATTGGACTCGCAATTCCTTAAGCCACAGAGAATACTTTTTTTTAGCCACAGAGTTCACAGAGACCACAGAGATATTATTTTAGCCACAGAGAATATTATAATCTGCCAAAGCCAATCCTACAAAACTTTCTTATTTAATTTTGAAAATCAGTATGAACCGCCAATTATACTATGAAATCCCATCATTAGAAATATAAAGGCCATTAGCCACCAAAATCCGCCAAGCGAAAAACCTAATAAGATATTTATTGATTTTTTTTTGAATAATTTAAGTTTGTATAAAGTGATTATAAAAATAGATGATGCAAGCCAGAAAGTAATGCCCATAGAATAACAATGAATATCGAATACAAGTCCATTCCGGTTAATTATCCTTACGCCAATAATATCGATAGCAGCAATAATAAGCAGGAGTGTGAATCCTATTGCCCCAATGATTAATACAGCATATTTTGTTTTAACTTCTTCTGTCATTTTGTGTTCTCATTGGTTATAGATATAATTCAATCTGCTTTTTCAGATTTGGAAATTGCTTTATAAGTACATCTCTATCGGCTGAGATATAGTCTGCGAATTCAAAGCCGGGGGCAACGGTGCAGCCGAGAAGGGCGAATTTGCCGCCTTTTACGAGTTTTGTTCCCTGCCAGGTGTCTTTGTAAACAACGGCCTGCGGCTTTTGGCCTTTTAAGCAGTCTGTGCCGAGGATTTGAGTTTCTGTTTTGCCGGTTTCATTGATTTGCAGCATTTCGACAGGGTCGCCAAGGTGGAAATGGAAGACCTCATCGCTTTTTACTTTGTGCAATTTGGAAAAACTCGTCGGCGTTATCAAATAAAGAATCGCAGTCGAAAAAGTTCTGCGGCCTTCGTATCTGGCGGGCAGGTTATTGATTTTTTCGGATGCGCGATATGTTTCCACGTAAAAGCCGCCTTCGTCGGGAAGGGGAATCATATTGAACATTTTGATTATATCTTTGGCGGTCATTGTATGAAACGGTTAATCTTCTTTTAGAACCACGTTGTCATATTCAAGCTCAAAGCGGAGTTTGTGTTTTGCCTCCTGCTGGGCGAGGGCGGTAAAAAGCTCTTTGGCTTCGGGTGAATCGACGCTATCAGCAAGGTCGGTATATAACATAAACGCGGCCTTTTCCTTTTTCATCGCAAGAGTAAGAATATCCTGATATTTCATATTTTCCGTCGGCTGGATATCAACAGCGTAACCGGCGATTTTCAAATCCGGGATTTTATCGCCGCCAAGTGAAACTTTTTTGCCTTTTTTGAAATCTTTGAGGAGTTTCCAATGTTCCTTTTCTTCGGCGGCAAAATCGAGAAGCACATTTTTCATTTCAGGATTACTTGCTTTTGCGGCAATGTCGGTATAAAAATGGTACGCCTCAATTTCGTTATCAATCGCGAAGGCTATAATTTCCTCAAGAATGTCGTCGTTTTCGGCCATAATTATAATCCTTTAAAAAGTTTAAGAGGCTCTATCGCAATGGAAAAGACACAGATTTACACGGATTAACACTGTTATTATTAACTTCTAATAAAAAAAGTTTTGGTAATTATATAGGATTTCGATTGGTACAACAAGTAAAAAAGGCCGGATATAATAAATCAAAAATCAAATATTAAAAATCAAAATGATATATCAGAAATAAAAAATCCTCTGTGATGGCCGTTCTGGATAATGACGACAACCACAGAGGATATATGTTTTTACTTTTTTCTTAAAATCAATCCGCCGAGAGCCAGCAGGGTGATGGTTGTCGGTTCGGGGATGAAAACTTGTATCCGGTTATTGCCATGATCTGCAACATAGACATATCCTGAAGCGTTAACTTCAAGTCCAATAGGATTAGTGAACTCTCCTTCACCAATACCACTTGCCCCCCACTGTTCTATAAAGCTACCACTACTTGTAAACTTCTTAATCAAGTTGTCATTATAAGCGGTTACATATATGTTATCTGAAGAATCTATGGCTACGCCTTCTGGGTGATCGCATCCATACCATGTGTCTATAAAAGTACCATTTTCGCTAAATTTTTGTATTCGGTTATTTCCATAGTCTGCAACATATACGTAGTTTAAAGAATCAACTGCAATAAAAGTAGGTGTGTCAAATTGACTGTTACCACTTCCTGTTTCACCCCAAATTATTTCAACAATCCCGTTGTTAGTAAATTTTTTGATGGTATTAGTAGTTTCTTCTGTGATGAATATATATCCTGTAGGACTTACTGTTATGCCTATCGGATGATTTGCATACCATGAATCCATTTCAGTATAACTGATTCCGTTGTTAGTTGAAAATTTATGAATGAGGTTTCCGCCTGCATCTGCAACATAAATATTTCCTGATTGATCTGCTGCGATACCCAAGGGATCGTTGCAATGCCATTGTGTTATATAAATTCCAGTACTGTCAAACTTTTGAATTCGATGGTTGTCATTGTCAGATACATAAGCATTACCCGAAGAATCAAAAGCGATATCACGTGGTGAAATAAATTGTCCATTACCAGTTCCTTGGCTCCCCCATCCATTAATATATGAGTAAGCTCCAAAAACATAGGAGGTTGTTGCAAATAAAAATAACATCACCAATATTAAAGTTAACAACTTTTTCATGTTCTTCTCCTTTTCAAAAAAATATTTAACGTGGATTCCCCCACAGGGGTTGTAACCGATCAGGTCGGGAATGACAGTTGACCGCGGACTTTCATCCTGCGGTACTGAAACCCTGCCATAGTTTCCTTTGATTTTGTTTTTCAAGGTTTCCGCTGTGCCTCAACAAAATCCAGAAAATTCGGGATTTAAAATGCTGGCAGGGCTAACCACGAACTAAATACAACAAAATGGTTATAAAATCTCTATGATGAATTGATGGAATGTCCCATTTTCTCTACCTCCTAAAAAATATTAACTTCTCTCATGTTCCCAACGTTATAAAAAACATCCTACATTCTTAGTTTGCAATGTCAATAGGAATTATCCCTGAAATTTATCAGTCAATTATGCGCAAGCGAAAAAATGCGAGTTTTTAAATTTTTAAAATTTTTAAGCCATATTTGGCGGGTATTTGCGGCAATTTGTATTTTTTTTACGTCAGTCATTTCAAAAATGCGCACGCTTATATAAAGGGTAGAAGAATAAATTAAATATCAAAAATTAAAAATCAAAATTGTGGAAGATGTTTTTATTGGAGTAAATATGGCATTCGATTTTTCAAAATTAGAAGCAGAAAATATTAATCCGGCATTTATCAACTGGCTCGTCGATGAGCAATGGGTTGATATGCAATCGCATTTCGGCAAGCTGTGGGATTATTATCAGAATCCAATGTACTCGCCAATCGGTCTATCTGCCGCTGATTCAAAACTCAATGAATCAGCCAAGACCTACATTCAGGCACAGGAAATGGGACTGCCGGTGCGGATTACTGGTATCAAACGCACGCAGGCAAGCGGTATCACTGGCGGAAAAGCTGTCGCGGATGTCGAACGCAAAGAAGTTGTTATCGAAAACGATATCGGCTGGCGTGTGAATGCAATGGTTGATTTTCTATTCGGCAAAGGTGTTGATATTGTCAGCAGGGCGGAAGACAAAAACAGACGCACAGAAATTGATAAAATCATCAAACAGGTATTCAATTCCAACGGAGGAGTGAGATTCTTTCAGGATATGGCAGTGCTCGGAGCGGTTTATGGGTTCGTGGACTGCATTGTTCGGCCGGGACAGAAAATCGCGGAATTTTTACGAACCCCCGGCATAAAGCCGGAGGCTAACGAGGTGATGGAACTGGTCAGCGATTGCAGTCTGGAATTAATAGAAGCCCAAAGAGCACTGCCTATTCTCGATGAAAGAGATTATCGCAAAATTAATTTCTATGTTCAGCATTTCATTGAGCAGAAAAATGACATTTCATCCGAAGGAAATTTTCTGCGAAGACTCTTATCGCCTCAAAACAGCAACGCATCCAGAAGAACAACCGCTGTCACGGAAGTTTTATCGGCTGACTGGTGGCAGAGATATGAGGACAAACAGCTTGTTTCCGAAGGGGCAAATCTTCTTGGGATTCTTCCGGTTGTACACATTCAAAATATCGCGCAGCCATTGTATTATGAGGGTATCAGCGATGTCGAAGCACTTATTCCTCTGCAAGACGAACTAAACACAAGATTGAGCGACAGGGCGAGCAGGATAACTTTCCAGGCGTTCAAAATGTATCTGGCAAAGGGTATCGAGGGTGTTGAAAATCGAGCGGTATCGCCGGGCAGAATGTGGTGCACGGATAATCCTGACGCGAGTATTCAGCAGTTCGGCGGAGACAGCAGTTCGCCGAGCGAAGATGTACATATTCAGGAAATACGCGAAGCATTAGACAAAACCAGCGGAGTTACGCCTGTGGCGGCGGGTGTGCTTAAAGACAAAATCGGAAATCTTACAAGCGCAATCGCATTGAAGATGACGCTGATGGGAATGCTGGCGAAGACTGAACGCAAACACTACGCTTACGGTCAGGGACTTAAAGAAATCGCGGCAATGGTAATGCATCTGCTTGATGTTACGAAGATTTATCCAAATGCAAAAGACGAAAGAGTCTTTGATGTTATCTTCCCAAGTCCGCTGCCGGAGAATACTTCCGAAAAACTCGATGAAGCGAAAATGAAATTAGAAATCGGAGTATCGAAAGAACAAGTGCT
This sequence comes from Planctomycetaceae bacterium, assembly GCA_021371795.1. Lineage (NCBI taxonomy): Bacteria > Pseudomonadati > Planctomycetota > Planctomycetia > Planctomycetales > Planctomycetaceae > Planctomycetaceae bacterium. The sequence goes on from JAJFVK010000011.1 coordinate 22,348, forward strand.
GCGGGAGCTGGGATATGAAATGAAAATATAGACACGGATTTACACTGTATTTTAGACACTGATTAACACGGATTTACACTGTATAGAAAGGGTTTTGAATGAGTCAGAATGACACAGAAATTCAGGGTTCAGATGAACAAGAGCAGCGGGGCGAAAAACTCGTGGATGTGAGCGAGGCGATTCGGTACCGCAAAAGGGCACAGATGGCCGAGCAGAAGAAAACGCTTTTAGAGCAGGCGCTTATCGAGCACAAAAGTGAAATTGAAAAATTAAACAGAAATATTTCACAAATGTCTATCGAACGCCAGTTAATCGATAAGTTTGTTTCGGCAGGTGTGAAGGATTTGGAAGCGGCGGTAATTATCGGCAGAAGCAGGCTTGAAAAAGATTCTCAAGTCTCGGCTGACGATGTTGTTGAACAAATGCGGAAAGAAAAAAGTTATCTTTTCAGCGAATCGCCTGCTCCAACGGTAATCGCAAAGACAAGTGGAGTCAAAAACAAGTTGTCGCAGACAACAGGCGTTCTTGAACGTGCGGCGAAAAAAGCAAGCCAAACCAGTTCAAGAGCGGATTTGCAGGAGTACCTGCGAACAAGACGGAATTTATTGTAGTGAAATGACAACCCTGCCAAGGTCTCCTCTGATTTTGTTTTTCAAGGAAAACAAAATCCTGAAGAATCGGAGATTGTAATGTTGGCAGGGCTAACCAACTATTGAAAGGAAATAAATTATGGCATTTACAGGTAAATCAACATATTCAGCAGGCGTAACACTGCCTGAAATAGCGGAAGACGTTTCTGACATTGTCGGAATCATATCGCCGGTGGAAACTTTTTTGCTCGATGCACTGGGCGACCCGCTTCGTGAGGCAAGGAGCACATATCATGAATGGCTGGAAGATTCTCTGATTCCTAACAAAGACACTATCAGCGACAGTTCTATCAGTGTTCCTGACACCGAAACCAGTTTCGATGTTATCAATGGCAGCAGATTTAGAACTGGTGACCAGATTCAGGCTGAAGGCAGCGAAGAGCTGATGCTTGTTACCGGTGTTTCCAGTAATACGCTGACTGTAGTGCGAGGTTATGCGGGTACAACGGCTGAAAATATAGCCGATGCACAAGTTGTTTATATTCTCGGCAACGCGGCGCTCGAAGGTGATGATAAGCCTGCGGCGAGATTTACCAATCGTGTTCGCTGCGGAAACTACACGCAGATTTTTACAGCAGGCGTTGAAGTAAGCGGTACCAATATTGCCGCCAGTCATCTGGGTATTTCTGACGAGATGGATTATCAGAAATCGGAAAGACTGCGTGAACTTATCCGCGACCTTGAGAACACAATAATCAACGGCGGACAGCCAGCGGCCAATCCGCAAGGCTCGGCATCTGTTCGCAGGAGTATGAAAGGTATCGTGCAAAGCATTGATACAAATATATTCCGTACAGGTGATTCCGGTTTGCCGTCAGGTACGGAACTTGACGAGGCGAAAATCAATTACGTTCTTCGCAAGATTTGGGAAAACAGCTGCGGCACAGTAGATTTGATTGTTGTCGGCGGTTATCAGAAACGAAAAATCAACTCGTTCCTGACAGCAAGCAGAAGTTTCGGACCTGCTGATAAGGCCTACACCGATATGGTGAGCGTTTATGAAAGCGATTTCGGTGTTTGCAGGATTATCACCAGCAGGTGGGTTCCGCAGGATGCCGTTCTGTTCCTCGATTCTTCACGTGTCAGTGTACTTCCGCTTGCGGGCAGAAGCTTCCACTTCAAACCGCTGGCAAGCAGCGGCGATTATGAGTGCGGCCAGCTCATCGGCGAATACACACTCGAATTCAAGAATGAAGCTGCGCACGGGGTCATCAGAGATTTGGCAACAGCGTAATTAAAAGAGGTTATATTTTTTCGGCTGGGTGCGTTTATCTACAGAACGATACATACTTAAAGGTTAGATATACCACCCGGCCAAAATTAACTAAAAACTTTGGAATGGCTTCGCTATGTTTTTTATTTTAAGAGGTAACAATGAACAGTTTTTCAAATGATGTTGATATTCTGAAATATGAGCCGATTTTGTTCGGCGATTTGCATTTCGCAGGTCAGGTGTTGGCAGGCGGAAGCGGCGCAACAATCAGCAACTCGATATTAAACGCTGCGGGTGGGAATTTTACAAACGCGCAAATCACGGCGGGAATGGTTGTTTATGTACATAACGAAGACAGAACCGTTGACTGCGTTTATGAGATTGTATCTGTAAATTCAGACACACAGCTTGCGATTTCAGTTCTGCGAGCGGATAACCAGACTAACGCTATTCCTGTACAAGACAGTGATGCGGTAAATTACAGAATCTGCACATATCAGGCGCAAAGCAATGAATTGCTTTTACAGCTTGCGCAGTATTTCGGATTACGGCCTGGGGTTGCGGATGGGCAATATAGCGTTGATGATATTCTCGATGCTTCTGTGCTCAAACAAGTTTCTGTTTATGGGGTTCTGTCGATTGTTTATGCGACGCTTGCGAGCAAGGCTGACAGCGATAAAGAAAATTTCTGGAAGAAGAGCGGCTATTACAGGCAGCTTTATGAAAAAGCGTTTCAACGATGCAAGATAAGCATTGATTTGGGCAATGATGAGATTGCTGATTTCGGATTTAACGGCTCAAGCGTCAGATTGATGAGGGACTAATATGCGGCCTGCGTTAGATAATATATTTTTTGATGATGAAACTTTTGAAATCGAAGTCAAAACGCTCAATAGAGGCGTTGTTCAGCGGTCTGCGGCGGGGCTTGACGGTCAATTAACCATCGATATGGGGCTTCGTGAGAGAAAACTTGCGCAAACAGGGCAACTGCGGGCTAAGAATGAAGCCGAGCTTCAGCGGCAAATCGATGCAATCAACGAATTGATTGACGGGCAACTGCATATTTTAAGAAGTTCGGACGGCAGGGTGTTTGATAATCTTCTTGTTGAGACGTTTGAGACTGAATCAGTTATCAAAAGCGGAGCGTACATGAGCTGTTCATATCATATCACATATATCAAACAGGCATAATATGATTTTAAGCGATGGAATAAGTAACGTTCGTGTGTTTTCGCTGCCAGTAGGTGTAAGCGGAGACGGAAAGTCAAATCAGCTTACAGGATTTGTTCTTGTCAAATGGCAATCCACCTACAATCTGCCGCATCAGGTTTATGTCAACGGCAAATTCGGCGGAGCAACAACAGACACTTCGCAAAGACAAATGATTATATCTGTGCCGATGTCGCAACAGGCCGCTGTCAGGATAGAAGTCTATGCGGTAGATTCGCAAAACGCTGATACCGATTTTTCAGAGCTAACCGAGTCGGGACGTAATTTATCCCGCGTCAAAATAGAGTTTCCAAAAATGACAGGCGGCTACATTGATATTTATCGTGAGGATGAGAAACTTACCAATGAGGCAATAAGAATTTCTGAACTTATCGGGTTTGGGCTTGGCAGTTTCGGCCAAAGCGATTTCGGGTTTGACGGCGGAGCGGCAAGCGGATTCGGCAAAGGAGTATTTGGTTGCGGGCGATTTGGTTTCGACGCTGATATGTTCTGCTGGCAAAGTCGGCAACTTGGTACCGGAGTGCATAGCTTCAAACTGAAAATCACAGATTGCAATGGTAATCAAACAGAAAGTGCGACCGAGACAGTAACCATCATTCAACAGGCGAAACCTGCTGGAAAAGTAACAATAGATTCTTTTGACAAACAAACCAACAAAATAACTTTAAGCACATTATAGGAGATTTTCAAATGAGTGAAGTTTATCCATCAGACAGCGAACTGCTGAATATTTTGAACGACAGTGAGACCGGTGTTGAGTACATCTCGACTGGTAAATCGCCTTATTATCTTGAATTTCGCAAACTGCTTTACCGGCTGATTCTGGCAACTAAAAGAGCGAATGACTTGCGTGTCTTTGATGAGGGTGGTTTGAATATCGGCGTTAAAAGCGGCAAGTTTTGGGTCGGCACAACGCTTGTTGAATACGCAGGGACAAGCGGAAATACCCTGGCCGACGACAAAAGCAATATCTATGTTTATATCGACTCGTCAGGCACTCTGGTTATCAACGAGTATTCGCAATTTCCAACGATGTCGACAACTCCGCATTTGAGGCTGGCAATCATCACCACAAGCGGCGGAGATATCACATCGGTTACCGACGCAAGATGTAATTACTACGTACCGGGAGTATAATCATGGCGGATAAATTCATATCATCGGCCGGGCCTTTGGGAACTGGCGACGGCAACAGCGAAGCAAATGCCTGGAGTTTGGCAAACGCATTGGCAGGTGCGACAGCGGGTGATTATGTCTGGATTAAAAACGACGGCGTATATTACGGAATATTTACGGTAGGGTGCACAGGGTCTTATGCTGACAATACGCACATCTACTTTATTGGCTACAACAACATTGCTAACTGCGATTTGGTAAATCATATCAGCGATATGGATATGGGGCAGACATTCTGGGGCGGGCCAATGAATCCCACAGCTTCCAATTGCTGGGTCGATATAGACGGGCAGGGCGCAACCAATCACGTGGTCTATCAATATCAGAAAAATAATGTTCACTGGCGGAATATTCATTTTCACAACAATAGCAAAACAGCCAATTACAGCGCGTTTTACGTCAAGTATTGCAGCGGCGTTACTTTTAGCAAGTGCAAGTTTACGGATGGTTATATAAATCTGTGGGTCGATACGAACAGCACAAGCTGTATGATTAAATATTGCTACTTCAGCGATTATGGCGCGACGAATCTCGATATCGGCGGCGGAAGCTATCTGAACATTTACTCGCATTGCGTTTTCAACGGCGGACATGCAAAGATGTACAGGTCGGTCGGATGCAACAGTATATTCATCGGCGGAAATTACGGTATCGGAGCGTACTATTATCAGAATATTGTTTTTAATAATACAATGTACGGCCAAACATCGTATTGTCTCTGTTATGGACACAATTCTTATGCCGGCGGTTTAATCGAATACAATAACATCTTCATTCCCGCTGCGAAAAATATTCCGGCCATTTATCGAAATGGAAGCGGGTCACTGGCGTATTCAGGTTGTGGCTGTGCTTACAGTGTTGCAGATGATTCTGTTTTGGATACGCCTTATAGCGGCGAAGACGGACTTAACGTCAATCCGCAATTTGTCAACGCGGCAGCCAACGATTTTCGGGTACTCAATCCACTGCTTTTGCGAGGAGGTATGCCGGATTTCACAGGCAGGCAAACACAAATCGGCGCAGTGCTTCAGCAATATCAGTTCACAAAACGTTCGGCAGCAGGTAATCCTGCGAGGATGTCAATTTTTAAATGATGCCACTAAGGCACGAAGAAAAGGCAACTTAAAAAATAGGAGTTTTTTAATGGCAAATACAGCAATCAATATACCTTTTTATGTCGCTAAAGACGGTCAGCCTTTGGCTGGCGCGGCAAGTGAAATGAATTTTGAAACTTTAATCACAACCGACGGCACAAATAAAGTCAGCTCCGCGCCGGTCATCAGTGAAATCGGCGGAGGATGGTACAAGTTCGGCGTTGCTTACGGCACATCTCCATTTGACGCGGGCGATTTGGTCGGCGTTATCGATGCCGACAAAGACGGTGTGAACTCTTTGGCAAACGCGGAAAGATATATTCCAGTTGAAGTCAGGCTCGATTTTTACAGTCTGCTGCGGAATGTTTATCCGATGTCGCAAAACAAACTTTCCGGCGATATGGAAATTAAAAATTCAAACGGCGATACAATATTGACGCTGGATATAGCGGATAATACAAGCGAGGTTGAAAGAGCACCTCAATAGCTACAGAGTTTTTTTTGTTTTGCCACAGAGAACACAGAGCTCACAGAGAAATAAAATGGAAACTAAATTTTTTGATAGTTTACACAACGGCGACTCGGCCAACGGAGTCAAACTTTGTATGGGAATTACTGACGGCGATTTCTGGAGCCGTTCGGCTGGCGGACAGGTTTTGTACAAAGGACAAGCCATCGGCGAAGTTGATTTTGAAACGATTGAAGACGCTACCAATGTCGACGAAAAATTCCAAATCACAGGCGGCGGAGCTTCGAGCAGGACTTATTACATCGTGCGAAGAGTCAACTGCTGCGGCGATGAAGAAAAGACCATTAACGCTGTTATACGCGTGGAATTCGACAGTTTGGGCAACCTCATAGAACAAGGCTGTAACAAAATTATCAATGTGTCAGCGGAACAAGTTGATGGCGATAAAATAAAGCTAAGATGGTTTTATCATGTTATCAATCAGGCTCAAAAAATCGAAAAATTCAATATCTATAGCGATAACGGAATAGGCACAATCGATTATCAAACGCCAATCGGCAGTGTTGAATATACGGGGCGTAAGTTTTATCAGTTTATCACGACTGCTCTTGCCGAAAGTCATTATCGCTTTTGCATAAGAGTTGTTACGAATAATAATCTTAATGGCGAAGTTAGAGTCTGGCTCAACAGGCAATCTCCCGAAGGAATTGGAGTAATAATATGTCAAACAATATAGAATTTTATCAGCCGCAGAATAATAACCTTGCTGTTGGCGCTGTCAGTGCGAGCATTTATCTCGATGGGCAATTTTGCGATTGTCTGACTGTCGAAAGTATCACGCTGGCGGGTGTGCCGGAGTTTAATCAGGCGGTGTTGTCCTTTCTTCCCCTACACGATGATGTCAGGTGTGGGCAAAAGATTGATATTAAAACTGTTTATGACGCTGGGATTGGTACAACTTGTCCAGATGAATTGATTATTTTCTCCGGATTCATCGAGCAAATCGAAATAGCCCAAACCACAACAATCATCGCGAAAGATTATTCGGCCAAGCTCAAACGCAAAACAGTTTACGGTCAAAACATCCGCAACGATAATGGGCAAGCGGTATTCATCAAATCCGCGGACACGGTCTTTAATCCTGCCGGTCAGCCTAATATGGCCCAAGGCGAAATTCTGTTCGCTGCCGAGGAGAATGACGCAATTACGTTCACTTGCGCAGATGCGATTTATTATCTTTTACATACTTACATCGCACCAGGGGAGCTGATTTATCCGATTTTGGAACAGCTTCAAACGCTGGCCAATAATTGCGCAATTCGCGATGTCGATGTTACGGGCCTTAGTCTCATTGATGCTCTTTCGCGATGCTGCAAACAGGCGGGACTGCGATTCAAGTTTTCTGTCGATTCGCGGGTTATCGTATTTTACAGGCCGGGGATTGGCAGGGCGGTTGAGCTGAATTGTCAGTGGCAGGGCGAAACGCTCAATGTTTCCAAAACTAATATCGCACAAGTTACTCGCAAACAAAATCCTGTGATTACCAATCGGTACATCGTGCAGGGTGATTACAAAATTTTCGAGGCGACTTTCAATCTTGTCAAAGGCTGGAATCCGGCGATTGAGACGACAACTTATGATTTGTATTCGCCGACCACGAACGAGAATTTCAATAATGTGCGAGATGTTTACCGCAAATGGGTGCTAAACGAATCTGGCGACTACACAGCAAGTCCGTACAATCAGGGCAGCGCATTTGATTTTTCTAAAATTTTTCAGACGGACAAATATATTCGCAAAGCACGGCGATTTTATCCTTCGCTTGCCTGCGGAGACGACGGCGGGTCTATCGGATATTATCTTGAGATGTCATACACCAACGGCAGTAAGTGGTGGCATTATATGAGTTCGTTCAAGGTTCTGCTCGACCAGTGCGGAATCTGGCTTTCCGTTGAGCAGTTCGATTCGGATATGTGGTTCGCGATTCTTAAAGGCGTGCTGAAAATCAGGATTACAGCGTCGGTTCTTTCCGATGAGAGAATTAATTATACCGCTTGCGATGGTGCGGTTGGCTCAATTATACCGGTGGTTGACAAAATCGTTACGCTGCCCAAGAGATTCAAATATCAGAAAGTTTCATCGCAGAGTGCGTTCGTCGGCTCAACAGCAAACGAAATCGACGACACCGCATCCATCGTCGCTTATGCAAATAATCTTTGCAGCGTCGGACTATCTGCCGGTGAGAATTTGCAAATCAAAACAATGACAGCGATGCCTTATTTTTCGCCGGGCGACAGAATTATTACAAGCCCAGACAGCAGAGACATTCTCGGCGTTCTGTACGATACAAGAAATGTCTGCTGCGTCGAAAAGGCGCACGTGGATTTCGTAAATCAGCAGACAATTTTAACGGCAGCTAAAAAACGAAAATGAAACCACGAACGAACACGAATTGACACGAAGGAAAAATAATGTCAGACGAATTAACACAAAATGAGCAGCAGCAGTTAATCAGTCGATTAATGCGGAACAGCGACGGCCCGAACGAGAACGCGTTCGTAACATCAGCGGGCGGCAAAATAGCCGGCTTTGTCGCGAAAGTCGTAAGCAAATATAACTACAACCACTACAACGTCAGAGCGGTCGAACTCAATCCCTGCGGGGTTCCGCCAATGGTTGTCGGCAGCAGCGTTATCGCGGTCAATGTCGCAGAAGATTTTTCCGAGCAGGGCAATCTGGCGGCAGGGACATACGTGGTAATGTTCAGGATAGGGGAATACTATTGTTTTTATGCGATACCATAAAAATCAAATATCAAAAATTAAAAATCAAAATTGAGGAATCCCTTCGGGATGGATTTGTTATGACTCCGGTACAAGAAAATAAACGATGGAACTTTAATAAGCAGATAGACCTTTCCGTTATGATTGAACTGATTTTTCTTGCAGCGCTGATTGTCGGAACGTGGGTTAATCTGCAAAAACAGCTTTCACTGCTTCAGCATGATTTAACAAGTCTTTTAGAAACGCAAAAGCAGTTTCAGCAGCGAATCGAAGAATTGAGCCGAACAAGCATAACTTATGAATACCGTCTGCGTTCAATCGAAAAATCTTTACCACAAGCCGATATTGGAAACGAAAGAAAGATGCAATAGTTCATTTTAACAGTGTTTGGTATAATAATTATGCGATACAATTACAAATCTGTGGTTTGAAATTTAAGTGTTGATATATCTCATTGTCTTCGCGGCAAATCGCAAGTGAAGTTTTGTTGTAGCTGCTAATATTTTCTATCATAAATTTGTAGAATTCGATGCGTTTTTCAGTGCTGTATCGCAATTTGCCGTCTTCGGCCGTTTCACATAATGATGCAAATAAATCAGAGTTGATATTGTATGCTTTTTGGGAGAGTTTGGTGTGGCCTTTGAAAAGCCTTAAAGTTCCAATGGTTATATTTTCCGGTTCTGTGTTCCTGAATATTTTTTCTATCAGCGAGGCGTATTCCCGCTTCCAGTTGTCGCAAAGAATGCCGGGGTCTATTCGGAATCTTATTCTGTAGCCGTGCTGCTGGCACTGTTTTGCGGCATTTATTCTTTCTTCAAGGTCGGCGGTTCCGAGTTCATAGTTATCTATAATCGTTTGAGGGTTTAAGCTCCATGATACGACAACCTGATTGTTGGGTTTTAATTTTAATAAATTATCAATATTGCAACTTTTTGTGAGCATCATCAGGTAACTGTTTTTCAAATTGCCAAAGAATGGAATAAGCAGTGATGATATGTTTGTGATATGGTCGAACGCAAGACTGTCGAGCATTTCGCCGAGATTAAAACAGATTTTATTTTGACTTTGTAATGAGAGTTTTTGTATTTGCTCGAGCATTTTAGAATAATTGATATTGATTTTTATGAAAGCGCCGTATCTTCTGTAAACATACGCAAGATAGCAATAGACGCAATGATATGGACAGCCGTTTGAAAGCGGAACAAGTTTATAATACGGGAAGCACCTCATATTGTTCCCTATGTTTCCGTCAAAGTGATTGATAAACGATGATGTGCTTCCAATCATAAGGACTTTTTTGCTCTTCAGTAAAACTTCGGCGGAGGACAAGGCGTCTGAATGGGTCAGTTTTTGATTTTTAATTATTTTTACTTCAGTGTTTTTGAATAATGATATGATTCTCCGTGCCTCAAAATTATCGCTAATTCTGTTCCAGAGATAAATCACATCAGGTTTAAAATTTTTCGCAGCATCCATAAGTATTGTTATTTTAATTTTTTGGCACAAATTTAAAAGAGAAATTTTAAAAAAACAATGGAATCTGAAATGTCATTAACGCAAACACAGAATGATGCACTCGATGAACTTTACACCAACGGCGGAGATGAACTCGCGGTTCAGCAGAAATTTAATATCAAACGCCACGTATGGCAGAAATGGCTCGAGGATTATTACTTCACGGTGGAAATGAACCGACGGCATGACTCGCTGCAAAGACAGGCCGACACAATGCTGGCCAAGTTCAAGCCGATGGCACTGGCGGTGCTGATGAGTTTGTGCCAGAGCCAAAATGAGGAAATCAGCAGAAAGGCGTGTGTCGAACTGCTGTATCTGAAATCGCAGGGCGAACAAAAAACGCCCTTACCGCAGGAACAGCACGAAGACATATCGGATGAAACGGCATCGAAAATACTGGCAGTTTTGGCGGAAGAAAAAAGAGAATAAAATCAACACAAGCGGAGCTGTTTTACAAGTTAATAGAATAAGTGAAAAGTAGAATTCTTAAGGGTATCTCTAAAAATTAACAAAATTTCGTGCAGTTCGCCGCACATTTGATATAGTTAGCTCATTGACAAGTAAATTACGGTTTTTCATATCATTGGCAAAGGATTTCTTATGATGCTCTCCGGACTTTTCGACTG
>JAJFVK010000012.1 GCA_021371795.1 Planctomycetaceae bacterium
CAGAACGAATACCAAAGGTATGATACAACAGACTTGTGGACATAGCTTTATACTCCAATAGGTGGTTTATTTTTTTCCACCTATAATAATGCTATGTCCTTTTTTTGCAACCCTACCAACTCATTTGCCGGAAGAGCCTAAAATTTTCGCAGGTTTTCGCTTGCGCAAATTTTTAAACATACTATATGTAGTTGTCAGTTGTTAGTTGATAGTCGATAGTGCGCGTTCTTGAACACAAAATCGCGCAAGGCGCAAGTTTCGCAAATAAAAAAAATTATTAAATCACAGTAAAACGCACTGGAATAAGTTAAATTGATATAAAATGGCAGCGAAATCGTAAGAAATAACAAAAATTGAAAATCGGTGTTTGTGAAACTTGCGGATTTTTTATAAGTGAAAAACGAATACGTCCCCGTTCGGGGATCTCCGCTTAGCTTCGACGAAAAGTGACGGATTGCATAAAAAAACCCGGCAACATACGTTGTCGGGTTTTTTGTTTTACTATAAATAATCAACGATTATTTATTTTCTGTTTTCTGGCAGTTGCCGCACTGAAGATTCGCAAGCTGCTGAATGAGATTAAATCTTTCAGCAACATCCTGCGTTGCAAGTTTCATCAACTTTTCTGCAACTTCAGGTTTTGAATCCTTCAACATACGGTATCTGTTCTCGCTGTAAGCATAATCAACGAAATTAGCCGTCGGAGCTTTCGAATCCAACTGCAACGGATTCTGGCCTGCTGCCTTCAAATCAGGATTGTATCTGTACAACGGCCAATAACCGCTTGCGACAGCCTGTTTCTGATGCTCATAGCCATCGAGCAGATTGTAGCCGTGTGCGATACAATGTGAGTAAGCAAGAATAAGAGACGGGCCGTTATAGCTTTCCGCTTCGGCGAAGGCCTTTACGGTCTGTGCCATATTCGCACCAAGCGCGACTCTGGCGACGTAAATATTTCCGTAAGTCATCGCGAGCATTGCCATATCTTTCTTGCCCATAGTTTTGCCTGCTGCTGCGAATTGTGCAACCGCGGCTCTTGGAGTCGATTTTGACATCTGACCGCCAGTGTTCGAATATACTTCCGTGTCAAGAACGAGAATATTAATATTCTTGCCGCTTGCAAGGACGTGGTCAACGCCGCCGTAGCCGATATCATAAGCCCAGCCATCGCCGCCAAGTGCCCATACGCTCTTGCGAACGAGATAATCAGCAACTGTTAAAAGCTGTTTGCATTCCGGACAGTCTTTTCCGCCGCAAGCATCTTTGAGCTTCTGAACTCTTGCTCTTTGTTTTTCAATTTCAGCCTGTGCCGGGTCGTTGGCAATCGCAGCCTGTTTTATTTCTTCGGCCAATGCCTTGTCAACGCAGCCTTTGCCTGCGGCAGCGGCAACTAACTCTACCGCGAACTCTTTGAACTTATCAACTGTAAGTCTCATACCCAGAGCGAACTCCGCGTTATCTTCAAACAAGCTGTTGCTCCATGCGGGGCCTCTGCCGTTCTGATTTACAGTGTAAGGCGTTGTCGGCAGGTTTCCGCCGTAAATCGACGAGCAGCCTGTCGCGTTACCAATCATAGCTCTGTCGCCAAATAACTGCGTGAGCAATTTAACATACGGCGTTTCGCCGCAGCCTGCACATGCGCCGGAGTATTCGAACAACGGCTGAACAAGCTGGCTTCCCTTTACCGTATTAGTCTTGAACAATGACGGGTCGGTATTTGGAATCGACAGGAAGTGAGCGTAATTTTCTCTTTCGGACATTCTTAACGGTTCCTGCAGAGACATATTAATCGCTTTTTTGCCGGTCGGCTGTTTGTTAGCGTCTTTTTCAACGCCCGGACAAGTCATAACGCAATTTCCGCAACCTGTGCAGTCTTCCGGTGCGACCTGAACGGTGAATTTCATACCGGCCAGTTCTTTGCCTTTCGCTTCGGCGCACTTGAATGTCTTCGGTGCTTTTTCAGCGTATTTCGCGTCATAAGCTTTAACTCTTATCGCTGCGTGCGGGCAAACGAGTGAGCACTGTCCGCATTGAATACATACTGTCGGTTCCCAAACAGGAATGTGAACGGCAATATTTCTCTTTTCGTATTGTGTTGTGCCGCTTGGGAATTTGCCGTCGATTGGCATCTTGCTGACCGGGATTTTATCGCCTTTGTCGGCAATAATTTCGCCGAGAACTTCTTTGACGAATTTCGGTGCATCGGCAGGAACGGCCGGCGGCATCTTTGTTTTGCTTGTTACTGAAGCCGGAACTGTAACTTCGTAAACTTCGCTCAAAGCCGCATCAACAGCGGAGTTATTCAAATCGACAACTTTCTGGCCTTTTTTGCCATAGCTCTTTTGAATAGCTTTCTTGATCGCTTCGACTGATTTTTCAATTGGAATAATGCTGCTGATTTTGAAGAACGCGGTCTGCATAATCACGTTGATTCTCGAACCCATTCCTAATTTTTCAGCGATTGAAGTCGCGTCCATGCAATAGAATTTAACTTTCTTATTGACGATTTGCGTTTGAAGTTCGATGGGCAATGTATTCCATATACTGTCTTTGCCGTGCATGCTTGTCATCAGGAATATGCCGCCGGGCTTGATATTTCCAAGCATATCGTATTTTTCGATGAAGCTCGAATTATGACATGCGACAAAATCAGCCTGACGAATCAGGTATGGTCTGCGAATTATGTTTTTGCCGAACCGAAGATGCGATACGGTTTTTGCACCGGCTTTTTTCGAATCGTAAACGAAATAGCCCTGTGCGTAGTTGTCTGTCAAATCGCCGATGATTTTGATTGAGTTTTTATTTGCGCCGACTGTTCCGTCCGAACCCAGACCATAGAACATAGCGGTATAAAGACCTTCGGCCGGAATATTGAACGAATCATCAACAATCAGACTCTTGTTAGTAACATCGTCTTCGATACCAACCATGAAATGGTTCTTCGGTGCACTTGCGTCGAGATTGTCAAATACTGCCTTTACCATCGCAGGTGTGAATTCCTTTGAGCCAAGGCCGTATCTGCCGCCGACGACCAGCGGATACTCTTTGAACGGTGCGTACTTGTCGGCCATTGCTTCGCCGATACCTGTGCGAACATCCATATATAAAGGTTCACCAAGTGAACCCGGCTCTTTTGTTCTGTCGAGAACCGCGATTTTCTTAACTGATTTTGGAATCGCAGCCATAAAATCTCTGTTGCTGAAAGGTCTAAAGAGTCTGATTTTCAAAACACCGACTTTCTCACCTTTAGACACGAGATATTCAACTGTTTCGTGAGCTGTTTCGCCGCCGGAGCCCATAATGATAATGATTTTTTCAGCATCAGGAGCGCCGACATAATCGAACAGGTGATATTGTCTGCCGACAACTTTCGCAAATTTGTCCATCGTTTCCTGAACGATTTGCGGAACGGCATCATAAAATTTATTAACTGTTTCACGACCCTGGAAATAAACGTCCGGGTTCTGACTTGTTCCTGAAATCTGTGGATGGTCAGGACTCAATGCACGCTGCTTGTGAGCGGCAACCAGAGAATTGTCAATCATTTCACGCATCTGATCGTAACTAATCTCTTCAACCTTCTGTATTTCGTGACTCGTTCTGAAACCATCAAAGAAATGCAGGAACGGAATACGCGATTTCAAAGTCGCCTGCTGCGATATCAACGCCATATCCATAACTTCCTGAACACTTCCGGAACATAACATCGCAAAACCTGTCTGACGACAAGCCATAACGTCTGAATGGTCGCCGAAAATCGACAGTGCCTGACATGCCAGCGAACGCGCAGTAACGTGGAACACGGTCGGCGTAAGTTCTCCGGCGATTTTATACATGTTTGGGACCATCAACAAAAGCCCCTGCGATGCGGTGAATGTTGTTGTTAAAGCACCTGCTACCAGTGCGCCGTGAACTGCACCGGCTGCGCCTGCTTCTGACTGCATTTCCGTAACACTTGGGATTGTACCCCAAATATTAGTCTTGCCGGCCGCAGTCTTGGCGTCAGCAAGCTCGCCCATAACCGAACTTGGTGTGATCGGATATATGGCGATGACTTCATTCGTGGCGTGGGCCACGTGAGCGGCAGCTGTATTGCCGTCAATCATAACTCTGTTCGACATAATATGCTCCTATAAGCTATTAAAATAAATATACCCTTCAGGGTAGTAAATTCCCGCGATTAAAAAAGTACGTTTTTATTCTCAAAGCACTTACCCGCGGATTAGCGGGAAAATTCAATCGCAAACAATATAACGGTTATGTTCGGCAACCTGTACTCCTTGCGGCTGCCTTGTGCATTGAGACTATCCACAATCTCGAAAATCCGAAAATTTTGAATAATTCATTGTATATATATAAGGATAAATGGCAAATCTTTTTTTAGGATGCGTAAAATGAGTAAAATTTGTGCAAAGAAAAATGTGAACCCAGTTTGCTTTAGGTGTGCAACTGGCTTTTACCCTTGAACTCGCCGCACCAGTAGTCCTCTTTTACAAGCACATAATCTTCAACGAGTTTGGGGTATCGATGACATACGCCGTATTTTACTTCTGCCGGCTCGTTGTCCCACTCCCAAAACCTACATCCTTTGCATATTTCTAACGGCATAACCATCTCCTAACTAAAATCAAATATCAAAAATTAAATATCAAAATTATTGAGATTGCTTCGTCGTCCCGAAGCGGGACTCCTCGCAATGACATTTTTTAGAGACCGTTACATTATAATAATAATTCTGCATGAAGTAAACTAATATCCCGGTCCCCAAAACGCGGGTGATTCGTTCGCCGTCGGCAAAGTCAGCTTCGGCCAAAATAAAAATTTGCCGGTCTTGTAATTCGACGGAATATATTTTTCATCGGCATCAACCTCTCGGCCTTTGATATTTCCGACGTGGCCATCAACGTAACTTACATTCATAGACTGGCTATGATAAAAACCGCTTGTCATTCTGTGATGGCCGTCGCGTCTGACAGTAAAATCCTGTACATTCTTATGCTCGGCATCATAAATCTGCGAAGCGTAACTCGTTTCCGTCATCAGCATACAAGATGACGGCTGCGGGATTTGAGCGTAAGTGAATCCGCCTGCGGGCCCAAGTTTGAGCGGCGGGCCAGACCAATAAACCTCATTGTCGGAACAAAGGCCGTTCAATGCGTATGATGTAAGCGTTTTACCGTGAGGATAATTATAAAAGCCGGTCGGGTACGGGTCTTTGTCTTTGGGGCAAAACCATATCTTCGGCGAATTAGCGAAAATATCTTCTACCGTATTTATGCTTACTTTCTTTGAAACATACGGCAGGAGACTTACAAACCACGTTTTCGATATGTTATCTTTCGTTGGTTTGAAAAAAAATTCCCTTGCGGTTATAATTTGATTCTGCCAATCAACAGCATAAGCGCCCATCGCAATCGAAATCTGTCCCAAATTTTTCGCGCAGACAATTTTGGCGGCATTCGCTCTGGCACGATTCAGCACAGGCAGTAAAATCGCCAGCAGCGCAGCGATGACCGAAATCACCACGAGCAATTCGACCAACGTAAAAGCAAAACGTTTTTTCATATCAAAAACCGCTCTGCCAGTTAATCGCCAATACGGCCAAATCGTTAAAATCCACGCTTTGACTATTATCAAAATCCGCCGACAAATTCTGGCCGCTCTGCCGCCATTGATTCGCGAACAACGCAAAGTCAATCATATCGACAACATCATTCTCATTCAAATCGGCGACATTAACGCTTCGACAATCGATATCGACCTGATCAATCATCGCCGCCCCACCAACAGGATACGATGAACTCGGCGGCAACTGAAAAACAGTCAGCTTTATATATTCCTGAACAGGCTGTTCATCAAATTTATATATGCCAGTAAATCTGTACCATCTGCCGGTGTCGCCTGTCGGTTCGCAGGCATCCACAACCGTTTCGCATATGGTCGTTACGCCCTGCGTATCAGTAAAGCCTGCATCGCGGGCAAGCTGAATATCATAATTTTTTGCACCATCATCGCTGCGGGCAAAATATGTCATTTGTATCCACAGGCGTCTTTGCCAATACTCGCATTGGCCGCCGTCAGGAACATAAAACGTCAGAGTCGTATCCGTCATACCGCCGTAAACACCTACTCTTGTTGACGACAAACCGCCCCTCGGCACATACATCCAGAATGCCAAAAATTCATTAGCATAATCCACAGCCTTCAACCGCGGAGTGTTGTAATCGTGAATGTCGGTGTCGCTGAACGAATTTATCCAGGTCGGTTCGCCATCCGGCTTTGCGGGAATATTTGGCTCGTCGTTTTTATCATGGCCAAAGTCCCAGCTCTGATGCGTATAATCCCGGCTCGACTGCCATTGCGGAGGATTAAAATAATCCGCGTGCAAAGTGCTGACGCAAATTAATAAAACAAATATTATAAATATCCTGTTCATTCTCTTACCTCGCCATGCTTTTTAGAAATTCTTCATTGGTCGGATATTTTTGCAGCAGTTTGTCCATCGCCTCAATCGCCTCTTTAGGTCTGTAACTCGACAGCACCCTTCTCATCGTCGAAAGCCCTTTCATATCCTGCGGGCTATACAAAATTTCTTCCTTTCGCGTACCGCTTGCAGGAAGGTCTATCGCAGGAAATATTCTCGCCTCGGCAAGCGAACGATCAAGAACTATCTCGCTGTTGCCAGTCCCTTTAAATTCCTCATGAATCAACTGGTCCATTCGTGAGCCGGTATCGACAAGTATGGTAGCGATAATCGTAACCGACCCGCCGTTCTCGACATTCCGTGCCATTCCAAAAAAACTTCGCGGTATATCCAATGCACCGACCTCTATGCCGCCGGACATAACTCTGCCCGTCCCCGCCCCCCTGCGGTTAAACGACCTGCCCATCCGTGTCAAACTATCCACAAGAATCACAACATCCCTGCCGCATTCGAGTTCAATTTTTATATTCGCAAGCAGCAACTCCGCAAGCGCAATATGCTCGGCGTTAGTTCCATCGATAGTACTTGCCAGAACATCCGCCGCTTTTATTTTCCGCCTGAAACTCGTAACCTCTTCAGGCCTTTCGTCTATCAACAGCACAATCACGTGCGCTTTCGGGTCGTCATAAAGAATTGCTTCTGCGATTTGGCCGAGCAGTACTGTTTTACCGGCTTTGGGCGGCGCGATTATCAAGCCGCGAGTTCCCCGCCCTATCGGCGCAACAAGATCAACTATCCGCATACTGCGCTCGCCGCTTTTGGCGAGATTAAACCGCTTGTCCGGATTCACCGCGACAAGGTCATTAAAAGGCTTGCGATTTTGAAAATCTTCGGGCTTTAAGCCGCATACCGAATCGATTGCCGATAATTCTTTCCTGCCGCCGACAGTATTAAACGTACCAGCTATTACCGCCCCTTCGGCAAGCCTATATTGGCGCATCATCTGCGCAGGCACAATTATATCCGCAGGACTCGGCCGCAGCGACCTTTCGACACTGACCAAACGTCCTGTTCCATTCCTATCAAATTTTAAAATTCCACTGGCAATATCCGGCATTAAATCAATTCTCCAAATTGTTTTTCAGGGAAAATTAGAAAAATATTTATCCGAAAAGATGCAGAGACTTGCACGCCGCAGGCGAGGTCAGATCCCTCCGCTCGCATTTTTTTGGATGTGTTCTTTTAAATAGGTAAACGTCTCTAATTATTTATTCAGTATTTTTATTTTTGCCAATCATACCTGCTTACTGTTGGATCATTTTTGGAATAGATATCCATCTCTTCTTTACTAAGTGGGTACCATTCATCATACGCATATCTTCGATAAAAATGAGCCAGGCGTTCTCTGAAATGGTCATTTGCAACAGGTTTCAAACAGCCTTTACGTAACTTAATAAACATTACAAGGTCATCTCGCAATACACGTATCGTGTTTAAAAAATCTACAGCCATTCTTTTGTCAAACCCTAGTTTATTATCCGGAGGTAGATAAAACCATTTTAACTTCCACCGAGCGTGTTGCGTTATGATACTAATCATACTGCTTAATTTAATAGCAGTAGCTGCATTTTTTTCAACTTGATCAAACTCTTTAATTTCACAAAGTGTAATCGATTCTCCCCAACGCGTATCACAATTTTGACTGACAACTATAGCAGGAACCGGTAAAACAGATAAAACTGTTGGGGTAGGTTCTTTCTTATCCCAAATAGCATCCCAAGGGGTGTTTATAATATCATTAGAAGGTTCTATTACTGCTAAACCCGTTGCAAGCTCAATTTGTACTTTGGGAATACCTAAAAAAATATCACCCTGTCTAATAGGCTTATCTTCTTTAGGAAATTCATATATCATTATTCATCACCAATTAAATTTCACTATCTTCATTTTCTCTTAAAAAAATTTCATGACGTTTTTGCGATCTTTTGGCAGCGTTCATCGCCATTCTACGAGCTTGTTCTAACGTTATTTTATATCTTGCGGATACTACATAAGTATTAAAAACTTCACTGTGAACTTCAGGTTGCACAGTCAATACATCTGATATTTCAGCATTAGTTGAACAAGAAGACATTTTGTAAAGTTCTTCAGGTGGTACTTTTATAACATTCTTTTCTATATTGCTTGCTACAGGAGCGGAAGATATATCATCCTTTTTTAAGTCTGAACTATTGATGTCTTTATCCATTTCGTGAAAACTCCGTTCTCAAATCACCTTCAATAATATTTTGAAACCATTTATGAACTACGTTATGAGCCGAATCTATCCAAGTTTCGAACTTCTGTGGCATTTCATCAATATCATCATTTTCTGACTTCAATATTTGTTCCCAAATCAATGCCGGTTTTCCTTCTCGTGTTCCAGTAGAAAAAGCCAAAGTGGCCATTCCTGCTGGTTGATGACATCTTAAAGACGTTTGCCATTTAAGACCAGTTGGCTTTTTTTCAAAATTTTCATCCTGAATTATAAAATTCGGCAATTTAACAGGTGTATGCATACTATCACTAATAAAATCTAAAATATTTACTTGAGAACAGTCTACTTTTACAGCATCTATATATCTTAATACAAGATTTTTAATTTTAAGTTCTTTGGGATTGGGATGTATTTCAAATAAAGCATTTATAGCATTAATTGGCATCGGCTTAAATTTTTCAAAGGTTGTATATCCATCTGATTGATTGATGGTCATTATTCCAGGGCCTATTTGAATTAAAGGCCATGAATTTTCTGCAACACGAAAACGGTGTTTAACAACTGAACCAGTAATCTCGTCTGGTATTGAAGATGCCGGTAAAGCTTCATGAAATGGATAATCTTTTTTTATCTTTTGATAAAAACTTCCGAGAAGCAATTGATAATAAGGATCGGGATTCTGTTCTGATGTTTTCTCCATTGCCCATCTTACTTCGACCAAAGCTTCTACAATGGGAGGATTCGGTAACTGTACTTCTGCCATTTAATATCCTTTGTTTAAATAGGAATAATGCATTATAACATAACAAAAGAAAAAAGCAATCCCTCAATGCAAGAGTAATTGTAGCCTGAAAAAGGGGAAAAACAATAAAATTGTAAAAATGAAGATTTGAGATTTAAAATTTGCGATGCGAAATATTGGGGCGGCAGAAGAAAACTATCGAGGATGCCCCCCCCCCCCCCCCGCAGGCAAGGAGTCTAAATTGGTATGGTCGGCAAGCTATAGATTTTAGTTACATCTCTTCATCAAGATATAATTTTTTGGGGGAAAAGTTTATAAAAATTCTGTATAATGTCCCAATGCCAATAATAAGTTTAAAAAATATACATACGTCATTCGACTCGCAGACGATTTTTGACCGGCTGGATTTGAAGATATACCCCGCTGAAAAAATCGGGCTTGTCGGCAGTAACGGGTGCGGAAAAACTACGCTGCTGAAACTAATTCTCGGAATAATACAGGCCGACGCGGGCGATATTCACCAGCGAAAAGGCCTTCGAATCGGATATCTGCCGCAGGAACCGGTCTTCACCGGCGAAAAAACCGTACTCGAAGAGCTGCACAGCGGCGCACAGGAAATACTCGACCTGCAAAAAAGGCTGCACGACGCAGCCGAAGAGTTAAGCTCGCTTTCCGGCGAAGAATTACACTCTGCAATGCAGCAATACGAAAGACTGTCCGGCGAATTTGAAATCGCAGGCGGCTATAAATACGAAACGAAAATAAAAGAAATCGCATCCGGTCTTGGTCTTCAGGAAAAACATTACACCTTAAAAACAACGCAGTTAAGCGGCGGGCAGCTATCACGACTGGGACTTGCCAAAGTTTTGCTTGCCGGCTCGAACCTGCTTTTGCTCGACGAGCCGACAAACCATCTGGACTGGGACGCAACACAGTGGCTTGAAAAATTCTTGAGGAGTTATAACGGCGCGGCGATGATTGTCAGCCACGACAGATTTATGCTCGACAGGCTCGTTTGTAAAATCGTGGAAATCAGAGACAACAAAGCAAATGTTTTCACCGGCAATTACAGCACGTACAGACTGGAAAAAGAAAGACGCGACCTTGAACTGGAGCGTCAATACGAACAACGAGCGGAATTTGTCGAAAAGACCCGCGACTTTATCGTTCGCAATATAAACCGCAAAGGAAGCAAAAAGGTCGCACAGGGCCGACAAACCCGACTCGACACCCTTCTAAAGAAGAATCCAGACTTTCTGGAAAAACCAACGTCGTCAAGGGAACTTAGTTTTAAATTCGCCGAGGTGGAAAGCAAAGGCAAGCGAGTGGATGCCGCGGTAAATTGCAAAAATATTACAAAAAGTTTCGGCAGCCTGACGCTGTTTGAAAATTTAAGTTTCGAACTTATGACCGGCCAGCGAATGGGTATCATCGGCCCTAACGGCATGGGTAAAACAACGCTGCTGAAACTGGCGATCGGCCAAATCGAGCCGACCGCGGGAAAAATCACGATTAAGCCGTCACTTTCGGTGGGCTATCTCGACCAGGCGGGAGCGGAGCTTGATTCGGAAAATACCGTGCTTGAAGAGGCGATGTCTGTCATTCCTGAAATGCTGCCCGAACAGATGCGCAGACGCCTCGGCGCGTTTTTGTTTGTCAAAGATGATGCGTTCAAGAAAGTCGCCGACCTTAGCGGCGGAGAACGAAACAGGCTTGCGCTTTGCAAACTCGTTTTGTCCGAGCCGGAAGTTTTAATTCTCGACGAGCCGACAAATCACCTTGATATCCCAAGTATCGAAGCGCTTGAAAATGCGCTGCAGGATTACGCCGGTACAATCATAATCATAAGCCACGACAGGTTTTTCCTCGATAGAACAGTCCGACGGCTTATTGTGCTCGGTGCGGACGAACTTGGGAAAATGGCACCTGGTAAATTTGAATTTATCGACGGCTCATTTCGTCAATATACCGAACTTTTAGAGCAGAGAGCTTTGGCACGAGAAACTCAAAAGCAGTCTGCGTCAACGAAAAAATCAACGCAGGACAAGCCGCGAAAGACGACCCCACCGGAACTGAAACAATTTAACGGCTGGCAGGTGGGAAAAATTGAGCAGGCAATTGAGAAAACCGAGACGGAGATTAAGAAACTGCACGAAAGCTTCGGCGATGAAAAAATTTATAAAGATTATAAACTGCTCGCGCAGGTACATGCCCAAGCCAAAGAAAAAGAGCAATACCTCGAACTGCTTTACAGGGTATATGAACTAAGAACAAGCAATTAGCCAATTCCGCTGGTTTGCCGCTGGAATTTTAAAAATATTCTGCTATACCCTGATAGGCAACACTACAAAAGTCTGGCCCTGCCGGAAAAGCTTTCTTTGAAGCGCAAAAACAGTATGGTTGTGCAGCAAACGTGTAACAATTGATTCGTGGTCAAACACAAGCTGACCGCCGAAAAATACCGAGTTTGGAAATTTGGAAGCTGTTTTATCGGCCAGTTCACTTGTTGTTTCAACCACATCTGTGCCGATATCCGTAAGAAATTCAGAATAATATCCCAAACGTTTCATACAATCGACGTAACGTTTCGATTCATTATCGATGAATTCTTTTAATTTTTCGATTTCACCAGAGCCTTTGAAATTACCCGCATCGACAACGCCTGCGTTAATGAATACATAATTTTTAAACGAGCCTTCAAACATACGATTAATCGACAGAAGCGTATGAACACCCAGACCGTTAAAACCACTGACAAAAATAACCGCGGTTTTCGCAGTATTATCACAAACAACGGCCTGCGGTTCAGGCTTACTTTGGGAATTAGATTCGAATTGTTCGGCTAATTTGCGAAGCCTTGTCAGTTTAAGCATTACGCCTCTGTAATGGCCGCGAACGGCAAATGCGAACGCAACAAGCAAACCAGTGGCAACAAGTGTAACCCAGCCGCCATCCCAGAATTTTACAATACTCAACAACACAAGAATAAAAAGCGTTAAACAAAAACCAACACCATTAATACTTAATTTGTAGAACCATTTACGTTCAGTTTTTCTATCATTCCACCAGTGCTTTATCATACCCAATTGCGATAACGTAAATGTGATGAAAACATTGATACTGTAAAGCACAACAAGGAACCCCACTCTTCCGCGAGTAGCTAAAATTAAAACAATCGCGGAAATCCCCATAATCATAACACCGTTTTGCGTAACAAGCCGACTACTTAATATTGAAAAACGCGAAGGAAACCATCTGTCAACGGCCATATTCGACATAATTCTCGGGCCGTCCAAAAAGCCCGTCTGTGCAGCAATACACAACAGTGCCATAGATGAAATCATTGTTACCCATACAAACCCCTGTCCTAGGCCGTTAGGCCAATTGGCAGTCATCTTTTCGACAAGTGAGGCATTTAAAGTTTTTCCTGATTCCAAGCCTACATTATACAGCAGGTAAGATAAAAATAATCCGCCGACAACAAAAACCAGTGACACCGCCATATATACCATTGTTCGTCGGCCTGTAGCAACTTTTGGCTCCCGCAGCAAAGGCAGTCCGTTGCTTACCGCTTCAATACCTGTATATGTACCTGCACCAACGCTGTAAGAGCGTATCAGCAGCATAAATATTCCCCACGATCCGATTTGCGAATGTGCAGTACGTAAATCGGTACCGACTTGATTTACAATTAACGGCACACTTCCCACGTGAGTCGCAATCGTATATAAAATGGTAAACAGATATGTTGCAAGAAAAGTAAAAAACACAGGCATACAAAAAGTTACCGATTCTTTTACGCCTCGCAAATTGACAACTATCATAATCATAGTTATTGCAACCGCGAACGGAACTTTCACTGAAAGCCAATGAGGCGGCAAAATCGAAAACAACGCATCCGTTCCGCTGGATATGGAAAGAGCGATTGTCAAAACATAATCTATCAGAAGCGCACAGCCTGAAATTGCGCCAAATGTCGGCGAAAGTAATTTGCTGGCGACCAGATAACCACCACCGCCACCGGGGAAAAGTTCGATAATCTGCGAATAACTTGCGCAAAGTACCATAATTGTTATCATACAGGCAAGGCCTACAAACAATGACAATACAGAATGTTGACCAAGCGACCTAAATGATTCTTCAGGACCATAACATGATGAAGACAAACCATCAGCGCCAAGACCTACCCATGCAAGCAATGCGATTAATGAAATGTTGTGAAACACTTTTTTGTCATACAGGTCTTTTGCTTTGCCGACAAAAATATCTTTCACAAGGTTTCTATTGTTCATTTTATTCCCTTTAAAAAAATTGCGCAGAAAAATTGCGTCAAAAATAATAAATGGGAACCATGGACCTTATACCAAATAAGGCCTATAGGATTGCCCTTCCAAATGCCGACGGAGTTAGCTGACGGGCTCGACTTTAGAAGTAGTCTTGTCATCTGTTACCAGTAGACGTACGCCCCGTCCTTAATCAAGGAAAGCGGGTTCCCCGCATTCGATGTCAGGAAGGACACCAAATTTAGGCTGTGTGAATATTAGAACAACAAATCAACACTTTGTCAATACTCTAATCTGGTCGAGTGTATCGGTAATCAGAAATGAAATAATTATAAGAGCAACTGCAATCGGCCTCTTCAGCACCTCACTTTTATTGGGATTAAAAAAGGCTTGATAATTTTCACGAAAAATGGATAATGGCAAATCTTTTGGGGCGGTTAGCTCAGTTGGCTAGAGCGCATGCTCGACACGCATGAGGCCACAGGTTCAAGTCCTGTACCGCCCACTGCCTTCAGGCAGAAAAGCTCTGGAAGCGTTAAACTGCAATCCCCGCTTCCGCCGGCTGCTTGCTTTCACAATATACCGCTTTTAAGTCTTGTTATGACAATGAATTATGCAAAAATAATATTTACACCATACGCAATGCCCCTATTTTGAAAAAACATCATAAATCCTGTAAATTTCAGTTGACATTGAGAAACAACAGGCTATAATAACCCCGTATCCTGAGTAAGTCCGTATTAGGGACGAGACAACGACAGAGTGGGAAAGAAGGCTGAAAACATCAACAGTTCGTACGCACTGGGAGAAGGCATTTCCTATTCTTCTTTTCATATATTTCTAATGGAATTTTTTAATTTTATGTTTAGGAGACGAGAAAATGAAGATGACACGTATATTATGTTTGTTAGTGGGGATTTTGTTGGTTCCGGTCTTGGCGCAAGCTTGTATCATTAATTGCTCGATTGCTATCAGCGGCAGTGATGGTACAAATGTGAACGTCGGCATCGATGATGTAAAAACTGTATTTGTCGATGATGAAGGGGTTACCCATTTTGTGTTTAATATTCCGGCTACTACCGGCGGCGAATCAGAAATCACTAGTTTAGTGCTGAAAGCCAAGGAAGACCCCGAAGTCGGCATTGAATTCGGCGTTCGCGCGGGAAGTTCGGATACAGAATACACTATTTTGTCCGGTGCGGTGACTTTTGCCGCGTTAGAAAACGCTGTTGGTTATGCTTCGGCAGGCATTACATTGACCGACAGGGAAGCGGTAGGAGCAACGATTACGGGGCTTTTTGACGGCGATAAAGTGCATCAGGCAAAGTATAACGGCACACCCGTGTTCGCGAGTTTAGTAAACGGTTTTGGAATCACCGGTGGTACCCTGACAACCAGCGAAGCTGAACCGAGTACCGGCGATGAATTGATAAGCGGTACGCTTACAAGCATAGAATCAGCATTCCATTTTATACTTTCTGCCAATGATTCAGCATCCGGAACAAGTACATTTATGGTTACTCCAATTCCAGAGCCGGCAACACTTGTAATTCTTGGACTTGGCGGCTTATTGCTTCGCAAAACAAAATAATCACTATCCTAATGGTGATTTAAGTACATATTTTGCCAAACGGCAGGGAATTTTTTCCTGCCGTTTTTTTATGTATTTTCCCCTCCCCTCTAAAAAACACTCATTAATTTTCATCATTTGCCGGCACAACGGACGATACTAATAAAACTACTGCTGCATTTGGAAATTTTTAAAATATGCACTTGAAGAATTTAAAAAATGTGTTAATAAGAAACCCTTAAATGCAAACAACGACAGACACTTTCAAAAAAACACCGATAATTCAACATGAAAAACTGATATCGTACAAAATAGCTGAATACAGCAAGTTTTAAATAAAAGTGCATACGCAGGCACAATCAGCATGATCCGCTCATAAGTATCTTTCAAGTCGATGGGGAAAAGTTTGGGTTACATGTGGTTTTTGGAGAATGCCATACAGGGACGGCTCTGTCCTGAAAAGGCGGTTTCTGTTTTATCATTGCAGACAGGTTTGTACTCTTCTGATTGCAAGGTTACCCAGAGTAAAAATAATTACGGGTTGTTTTATAAGGTTAAAAAATGAAAATATTCACCATTTTGGCAACATTGTTTATTTTCATCGCGCCATCAGCTATGGCATCGGATTCTCCGGTCGGCTGCATTCCAATAGCTGATGCCGGAATGCCGAGATATGCGGCAATGGCGGCTGTTACTTTAGATGGTTCGAAATCATACGACCCGGATAAATCAGGAAATTTGACTTATGAGTGGACACAGCTTTCCGGACCAATAGTAAATATTGTCAATGCACAAACGGCTAATCCGGTTGTAGGGCCGTTTACACAAATTGATTATACAAAACAGGAGTGTATATTCCAATTGGTGGTCAGCGATGGCGTCTATACAAGCGACGCAGATGCTGTCAAGATTGTTATTGTAGCTTCATTGCCGGGAACAACAATGGAGATTACTAATACTACTGCCGGAGTGACACCACTGACGACAAGTAAGACCATAATGACAATTGAAAATCCTCCTTTTGATATTCAAAAACCTACCTTTGTATTTTTTGGCGGCGGCTATCCGCCTACGGGAGCCGGATCTAACTGGGTCACTGTTGCGGATTGCACAACACAGGCAAAAGCGGCATGGTTTAATAATACAAATGTATTAAGCTGGAGACAGCAGCAGGACGATAATTTCAGTACGTACTATAAGTGGCGGCATGTTGTTGACTTGTTTTTGGTATATATGTCAAGAATCGCTCCAAACTATGACAAACAAATTCAAGCCGCCGGTTTCAGCAGCGGTTCGCATCCTGCAATGGAACTTGGAGTAACGATAAATACGGTTTACGCTGAACCAAGATACGCAATTAATCATTTGACTTTCCTTGACGGCACTTTTGGCAATCAGGGAATTGTTGACACTTATCTCACAAGTGCGCTGCCAGGAGAAAAATGCTGGCTTGATGTGTATGCCGGAACAGGGGATTATTTCAATGGGCAATTAAAAGTCCAGGTGGCTCCCGACATACATACCGCTCCGGTGTTTTGGTATAGGGAAGCCGCGGCAACAATCAGACAAACATCCTATGACCAAGGCAAAGTCGGCGGACCTTATTGGTCGGTATTGGGACCGGGTAAAAATTTGCAGCTTTTTACATGGACCGCTGACAAACAGGCAAAATATTGGTATAAGGTTCATAATTTGGCCTGGGATGATTTTTCAAATCCATTAGATTTTTATGACGAAGCTATATATCCGGCAAATCTGCCGCAGCCGGTAACTTTGCTCCAGCAGGTTGGGGCTTCGCTCAAATCTGGAATAGTTTTTACGTGCCAGCCTTGTATGAATGCCGTCGGATACCAATTGCTATTTGGCAATTCACCTGAAAACATGACTTATGTTGCGTCGAATGCCTCCTCTGCCCCGCCGACAGAGCCAATTCATTCAATTCCACCCGGAATAAAATATTGGACTGTAAAAGCGAGCGACAAGTATGGCTCGACGATTCATGCCGACCCTGTTCCTGTAATCAGTACTGATATTGACAAAAGCGGGTTTACAGATATGAAAGACTTTTCACTCTTGGCAGAACAATGGCTGAAAACGGGATGCAAGGCTCCATATTGGTGCAATGGTGCAGATTTAAATTTTGACGGCTCTGTTTCTTTTGACGATTTATCACTGTTGAGTCAGGATCGTTTGAAATAATTTGCAAAATTTAGACCAATTATCAGGACAACTATCAGCTCTTTAAAATCTTAAATATTTCAGCGTATTTTTTACTGATATATTTCTCCGGCGTCCAGACAGCCAAATCCAGACTCTTTCTGCAATGGCAGGTTTCGTCGCAGAATATCCTTTTAGACCGCAAAACCGCGTCGATAAGTTTTATTGTATTTGCCGTCGCGTCATTCAAATTGCCGATAATCTCCTTCAAAAGTTCCTGCGGAGCGGCGTTTTTCTTTTGCGGCCGCCAGCAGTCATAATCGCTGACCATCGAAATCAGCACATAGCACATCTGCGCTTCGCGGGCAAGTTTCGCTTCGGGCATTGCCGTCATACCAATCAAATGACCGCCCCATTGTTGGTGCATCAGCGATTCGGCTCGTGTGGAAAATTGCGGCCCTTCCATACAAACATACGTCCCGGATTTGTGAACCGTCGTATTTACGCTTTTTGAAACATCGGCGACGACTTTTCTCAATCTTTCGCAGCATGGTTTTGCCATTTCACAATGAGCAGCAGCGATGCCGTCGAAGAAAGTATTTTTGCGTTTGAAAGTCTTGTCGATGAACTGGTCAACAATGACAAGGTCTTTTGGTTTCATTTTCGCAGTAAGCGAACCAACAGCCGTAGTCGCGATAACAGTTTTAACGCCCAATTTTTTCAGCGCGTAAATATTGGCCGCGAACGGAACAATCGAGGGATTAAGTTTATGCCCCGCTCCGTGTCTGTTGAGAAACGCCAGTTTTCTGCCGGCAAAATCGCCGATTATAATTTTGTCGCTCGGCCTGCCGAACGGCGTTTTAACTTCAACTTTGCGAACTTTCGCAAGCTGCCGTTCAAAAACATCGCCGAGTCCAGAGCCGCCTATCAAGCCGATAATTTCCTGCATTTTACAACTTCCAGTCCGACGAGCCTTTGACCAATTTATTTTGAATAACCACGCCGACAAACGTTACAAATATCAGCATTGTCGGAACGAACCAGTTATATTCATTGACCAGCGAGTAAACAAAACCGGCGTCTGTTGTTTTCGGCGTATTCTGAAACTTTTCGTACAGATGCGCAAGTGCAAGCATACCGGTAATTATCAGCACAGCTCCGCCGAGACTGGTAAAAAGCATTACAGAAATTTTAAATACGATAAATGAAATCATACCTCCCGCGACAACGCCGATGATAATTCCCGCCCAGATATACTGCTGCGGCAAACCAATCGCATACCAGATGCAGCCTGTAACAATACCGCCTGCCGCTGCGCCGAGAATACTGACCGCCCAGTGCATAAACGGAATAGACAGCACAGCAAGCGTAAGCAGTCCAAGAATACCGCCCCACATCTGTCCACTCGCACCGCCGCCCATTTTGGCCCCGAGATGCATTCCGGCGAACAGGCCGACCATTCCAAAACTAACGACTGCCAGAATCTTAAAAATTCGCCAGCCGTATATAAGGTAGATTGCACCAAAAGAAACAGCGATAAGCGCCTCAAGCCAGCTTAATTTGGCAATCTGCTGCCAAAAAACATCCATTTCGATTATCTGGCTCGAATGCGACTGTTGTTTGGTCGCCGCTTCAGCGAGAACAAAGAATAAATTCATTTTTTATCTCCATTTTTTTCCGGCGAAGGTTTTTGGGTCTGTTCCGCCGCCGGTGGCGAAAGCACAAGCTGAACCATAGTGCCGAAAATGAGCATAACAAAAACAATAACCGCGTAAATAGGCACTTTACCTGAAATATAACTGACGAGCCTGAACCCTTTGTAAAAGAGCAGCATAATCAGACCCGCGAAAATCACAGCCGAACCGAGCGAAGAAGAAATAATCGCTATAAACACCCGCGGCATAACAACAGCGGCAAAACCGGCAAGCAGCATCGCAAGAACCGCTGCGCCGATGGAAATCAACGACGCTGATTTTATATTTTCAATCATCGCGGACAAAACAAACCTTCCGGTCGTGCGGGTTATCTCGATACATTGCGAACAACCTATGACAACGCCCGGCTGTTCATACTGCGGCCAGCGCGTATAATTTTGCGCAGCAGACTCGGCATTTACATGACCGCAAACCGACGCGACAATAATCAGTACAAACACAACAATCATCACAACGCCGAAAATTCCAAGTGTAAATTTTTCAACCAGCGCACCAACTGCCATCCCTATAATAGATACAATCAGCATCATTACACATCCGTAATCGCCAAGGCACAAAGCTATCGCGGCAAATATTATACCGCCGGCCGTCGCGCCGAGGACTTTACGCCATCGCAGACCTGCCAGCCAAATACACAGACCAACCGCAACAACAGCCATACCGGGGACAAACATCACCCGGCTGTCAAACTTCGCAGCAAGACTTTGATAATATTCTATCGCTTCGTACATAATAAACGTCGCTCTTTACCGGTCGTTTCCGCCGCGGCTCCAACGCTCGCGGCTCTGATTTTTATATTTTTAGAGATACCCGTATCTTTTATCGGTCTAATATAGGCAAAATCTTGAATATGGGTAAAATAACAGATAACAAAATGATTTGAAACAAGAAATTGTAAGTCTTGCAATATCGGCAGGATATGTGTAGTATTACAATCTCAAAACTTAAACGGAAAGAGATTCTATGCTCACAAAATGGCTCGATTTTATTAAAACGGATATTTGGCGAATGCGTCAGAGGGATTTGCCCCGCAAAAAATCTTTCATAATTGGATTCATAAGAATAATTGCGCTGGCGTTTCGCGGCTTCAGTGAAAACAAATGCGGCTTCAGGGCTTCGGCACTGACTTTCTATACCCTGCTTTCGATTGTGCCGGTTATCTCGCTGATGTTTGCGATTGCCAAAGGTTTCGGCCTGCAGGAACATCTCAAAAAGCAGCTGATTGAAAAAATGCAGAACCAACAGGAAGTAATTACAAAGATTATCAGTTTTTCCGATGCGATGCTCGCAAAGACAAGCGGCGGTATTATCGCCGGCATCGGCGTTGTGTTTTTGTTCTGGACGATTATAAGCGTATTGAGCAATATCGAAAATTCCTTCAACGATATTTGGGGAGTTGTAAAGCCGCGAACGTTCGGCAGAAAATTCGGCGATTACCTTTCGATGATGCTTGTCTGTCCTTTCCTTTTAATTATTTCAGGAAGTTTAACTGTTGCCGTCGGCAGTCAGATTCAAAGCCTGATGACAAAAATACCTATGCTGCAAAATCTCGGCCTGGCATTTTGGCTTCCGCTTAAAATTCTGCCTTATGTAACAATATGGATACTTTTAACATTCATATTCGTTTTAATGCCCAATACAAAAGTAAAATTCTCCTCGGCCATTATAGCAGGTATCGTAGCAGGCACACTTTTCCAGTTCACTCAATGGATATACGTCAATTTCCAGATAGGCGTCGCGAAATACAACGCTATCTACGGCAGTTTCGCGGCGATTCCTTTATTTTTGATTTGGCTGCAAACAAGCTGGCTCATTGTTTTGTTCGGCGCAGAGGTTTCGTTCGCGCATCAAAATGTCGAGACTTACGAATACGAACCGGATTGTATGTCGGCAAGCAAGGCGTTTAAAACTCTGATTGCGATTCTTATCGCACAGCGAGTTGTGAAGAGATTTTGCAATGAGGAAAAACCCGCCGATGCCCCGATGTTTTCGCACGAGCTGGATATACCAATTCGGTTAGTAAGACAGGTTCTGTATCAGCTTACGGAATCCGGAGTATTGTCGGAAGTCAAAAACACGTTTAAGGAATTCGCGTATCAGCCCGCGACCGATGTTGACAAGATGACTATAAAGTTCGTAATCGACCGGCTCGACAACCGCGGCACGGCAAACGTCCCTGTGCTAATGACAAAAGAACTGGAAAAATTGACGCAGAGCCTTCGCCAATTCGGAACGATAATTGAAAAGTCGGAAGCGAATATTCTTTTGAAAAATCTATAAAGTGGCGCATAAAAAAATGCGGATGAAAGGAGTCGAACCTTCAAGAGCGTAAGCTCACAGGTACCTGAAACCTGCGCGTCTGCCAATTCCGCCACATCCGCAGTAAGCCCCATAGTTTACCAGTTTTAATACCGCGGTCAAGTAAAAATATCTGCCGTTAAAAGCACGGTTTATTGCACGCAGTTGGCATCTTTCGGGTCGCCGCATTTAAGCCATTCAGAAGCCAAATCGGCAAAATCCAGAAAATCAACAATGCAATCGCTGTTCAAGTCAAAATTAAGCTTACACGGATAAATTCTAAATACATTATTGCTTGCATCAGCCGCACCGGACACACCCGCGTCTCTTACGCGCAGTCGGCATTGCGATGAATTCGCATCCGCGACAGTCCACTCATACGAGCCTGTATCAACTACTGTTCCAATAGTCGTCCATGTACCAGCATTATCAACAGAATAATCGAGCGTTACAGATTCTATCGGCCCAGTACTGTTCCAGGTAATATCATAAGCTGAACCGCCGGAAAGATTTTCTCCGCCGTTTGGCGTAAGCAGAGTCAGCGTGCCAAGTTCGGTATATTCAAATATATAAGCCGAGCCTGAATTGATTCCGAAATCATCGTCATTCACATCACCGCACATCATATAAGTTCCATCAGTGCAAACGCTGCCGCCAAAGAAATCGTCGGTGGAACTGTACGCAGCCGTTATTTTTTGCGAGCTTGTCCAGTTGCCTACGCTATACATATAAGCCGCGCCGTTATCATTTCCCGGTGCGCCTATGAGAATTGAATTTCCGTTTATTGAAACAGACCGTCCGAACATATCGCCGGCCAGACCGTTCAAAGGTGTAAGTTCAGCCGGACATTCCCATCCTGTGAATTTGTATCTGTATATATATGCCGAGCCTGATTCAGTGCCGGCGCCGGAGCCGACATTACCATTCGATGCGCCGACAACCGCATAATCACCACAGATAGCAACGGAGCATCCGAAGTTATCGCTTGTGGCGGCATCATAAGCTTCAACCCTGTAACTGCTCGATTGCCAGATGCCGCTGCTTTGCCCAAAGAAATAAGCAGCCCCCCTGCTGTTTTCCGTA
The DNA here is from genome assembly GCA_021371795.1 of Planctomycetaceae bacterium. NCBI lineage: Bacteria > Pseudomonadati > Planctomycetota > Planctomycetia > Planctomycetales > Planctomycetaceae > Planctomycetaceae bacterium. The sequence goes on from JAJFVK010000012.1 coordinate 22,530, forward strand.
TATGCTCCGACAATCATACGAGTGCCATACATAGAAACTGAACAACCGAACCGCGCGGAAGCCGCTTGAGTAGATGAGACTAAACGGCTGGATTCGGTTTCGCTTGTTGTATCGCTGACAGTAAAAATGTAGATAGAACCTTTCTTGCCGTTGTCCCCTTCTGCACCAACTGCCGCCCAATTACCGTATATCGTAACAGATTGGCCGAACAAATCTCCGCTTAATCCGTCCGATACTTTGACTCTTTTATGCTGCCCCCATACAGAACTGGTGTTTTTATGAAATATGTACGCTGCGCCTTTATTGCTGTTTGCCTTGTTGGCACCGACGATTATATAATCGCCGTTGATAGCAACGGAAATTCCGAAGCAATCTCCTGCCGCGCCGTCGGAAGCTGTAAGTTTTTGCTGCTGTGTCCACGCGCCTGAAACACGTCTATAAACATAAGCAGCGCCTTTTGAACTCTCATCCGCATACGCGCCTACAACCGCCCAATCACCGCTGACAGCGACAGCACATCCGAAAGAATCACCCAGTACGCCGTCAGAAGCATTAATTTTTTTAGGCAGCCAGGCATAACCGGCAAAAACCGCAGATGTACAAATACAAATGATTACAACAGCATAAACAAGTTTAATTGCGTTATTCATCTTCCAAACCTAAAGAGTGATTATTGATTGAATTCCCCACATTCTTCCAGTGAACCTCGGGATTTTTACGAAAACGGTAGTATACCATTCCAAACATTGTTTGTCAAGAATAAATTGCGACTAAGAAATCCTCTAATTATTATTCTGTTCCGTTGATTTTCTCGCTCTTATCGATAAGCACAGCATCAATACTTATCGGTTCGTTGGCATCATCCATCGTAGAGAACACCAGAACGAACGGCTTACACATTTCGCCTGAAACGCTTCTGAAGCCTGCGGTCATTTTTCCATTATCTTTTACCGCATCGCCGCAGTTAAAAGCTATCGCGTAAACTTTGGCAGGTTCTAATTTCACCGGCAGCGTCCAGTTTTTGCCGGACTCGTCGAACACTGGCGTCCCAGTAAGTGCCGGCAGCACGCCCTGCTCAAACGACGAATAAAACCAGTTCGTGGTATCCATCGGCTCACTAAACTGAATCGTTATGCTGTCAACAGACAAAGAATTTACATCCTGAACGTACAACTGCGGCAACGATTCAACAATTTCAGGCATCTGCTTTTTTTTATCCGCTTTCCGAACAGCAGAACCATTGCTAATATCACGAATCATATTCGACGAACGAACTGCCGGTATTCGCTGATTAGCGAAATTTCTTATCACAAAATCAAAATGCTGGATTGCGTTTTCGTTATCACCCATCTCGAAATAACATAAGCCCGCTCTATAATACGCCTGCGCAAGATATTTAGTATTAGTATCTGACGTATTACTGTCGATTATGCGCCTATATATATCGACAGCTTTCTGATATTCATTTTTGGATTCCTGGAAAATCGCGTCGCGGAAATAAGTCTCGATACTCTTATCAGCAGTTTGTTCCGCCACAGACACCGTTTGCTGCGGCTCGGTATTCTCCTGCCTGCGGATTTTTTCTTTTACCGCTTCGCCGTCAAGCCGCTCGATAACTCTGACGATTTCCTTTTTGGCAGCCGTTTTTTCTTTTTCATAATCGAAAAGATTTTCTCCGCCTGTGAAACCGATTTTCAAATGCTCAATTTTATCAAAATACAACGGCAGCAGTTCATTATTTATAAATTTAACCCTATCGTAATTGCATCTTTCGGCAAGCTGATACAATCCGTTTTGCCTGATATAGTCAAGCAGATATACCATCCTCTGGCCGTTCAAGAGAAAATGCACTGTCTGCTCATCGATTTTTTCAAATCCTTCTGCTCTCTTGAATTTCGCCGGCAAATTGAAAAGTATATCCAGCCGTAAATTATTGAGCATCACCGCGGTATCTGACGCGAAAAGGTTGTAACGCAAAGGAGAATTTTGCTTTTGCCATTCTTTCTCTTCGGCCTGTGATTTCAGAGTTTTCAACCCAACAATCCTGTTGTTTGCGTCTTCGAGCCACATTGCCTGAAGATTACATTTAAGTTGGCCGAAATGGATTGCAACTTCGTCAACTGATTTGAAAAAAGCCTGACCTTTGAAATAATATTTGCCGCTCGGCAAGGCTCTCCATTCAACATCGCTCCATGCATCAATGCCTTCGGATTTAAGGAGTGATTCTTTTATCAGCAGAAGATAACTTCGGTAATCCTGACAGCCAACACCACACGGGTCGATAACAGTTTCCAAAGATATCTTTCCCGAGCCGTCAGGATTTAGAGACACAGTCGCCTGTCCCTGAATGCATCCTGCAACGGGCAACAGAGAAAAAACTACCAGAATTAACAGCCTGTTAATATGTTTCATTTCAAATTTTCAAAAAACTTTCTAACAAGTCCGAAGTCTAACCCATCTCCGGCATTTTCTCAACTTAATTGAGCCGTGCTTTTCGACTTCTTTTAACTTATTGTAGTTACAACAGTAATGGATTTCAGTACTAATACATCGGCCGATCAAAGCCATAATATTTATATATGGATTCGACAAATATGCAAAAAATTTACTGCTGTGCTACTAATTTACCAATTTAATATTGACAAAGTACGATTTATAGTTAAATTGGGCAGAAAAGGCAACATAGGATGGAAATAGAATATGGATATTCAGTAGCGAGGACTAAAAAGTATGGATACGACAAAAGAATTGTACACGACGGGCGAAGCTGCGGATCTTTGTAACCTCAGCCAGCAAACTATTATCAGGTGTTTTGATTCTGGAAGACTTCGCGGTTTTCGCATTCCAGGTTCCAAGTTCAGAAAAATTCCGCGCGACAGTCTGATGAAGTTTATGAAGGAAAACAACATTCCTATTATGAATCTTCAGACCGGACGCAGGCGTCTGCTGATAGTTGACGACGATGCGGAAATTGTTGAGCTTATGACAGATGTACTCGCACGCGACGGCAGGTTTGAAGTACGAACTGCTTCGACAGGTTATGACGCCGGTATTATGACGCAGAAGTTCAGGCCTGACTTGATACTGCTTGACTATATGCTGCCGGACGTCAACGGCAATATCGTCTGCAAGACCATCAAGCAGGACCCGGAGTTCGCTAACACAAGAATTATCATTATCAGCGGCGTTATTAATCAGACTGAAATTGACGACCTGCTGAAAGCCGGCGCGGAGTCGTTCGTTAAGAAGCCTTTCAATATTACAGACCTGATTGAAAGAATCGCGACTACTCTCCAGGCTTAACGACAGGAATATTGGTTTAGCCGTTGCCGGAACGGCGATGATTTGTACACGGAAGAAGACAGATAGATGGCAAGTATTTTACCAAATGTTTCCGCGCGAAACGCGGCGTTTGCACTGTATCAGCTCGACACACCCGCTGTTCATCCAGACAGCGTGATTCGATGTATAAAAGCTATTAACGAATATAAACCCGCTCTGGCTTCTGTCGCCCAAACCGACCCCGCTGTCGCCATCGCCCTTGTGAATCTTTTCAGGCAGCACAATATCGAATTCAATTTTGAAAACCTGAATTTCGAACAGTGCGTCAACGAAATTCCCACGAATAAAATTCTAAAAACATTTCTGAATATAAAGACATTCGACATCACCGGCTTTCATTCGCAGATTCCGATTGCGAAGATGAACGGTATTTCCGCAGTTCGCGCATACACGGCCAAACTGATTGCCGCCCAAACGAATATGAATGAAAGTCTGGCGTTTTTTGCCGCCCTGTTTGCCGACATTGGCTTGCTCGCTCTTGCCGAGCTTTACCCCAAGAGTCTTGCCGGAATGTACGAAGACGCTGCCGGCGATTCTCTTTCGCTGCTTCGGATGGAAAAAGAAAATCTCGGTCTGACGCACAATGTAATTTCTCGTCAGCTCGCTCAAAAATGGCTGCTTCCGCAGGTTGTCGCCGATTGCGGCTGGCTCTATTGCAGTCCCGCAGCCGACAAACTCGAAACACTGCCGAATTTTGAATATATTATGATTGTCCGTCTGGCTGATATTATCGCCAAAAACATCGACAACGGCGGAAGCATCACAATCCCCTCCGCGATTCCAATCAGCCCTGATGATGTGAACGAAATAAATGAAAAGGCCCGGAATTTCGCCTCGCAGTTAAACACCGCCGAGGAAAAACCTGAAAGCCAGATAATCAAACAAGCGTTGATGACGCTGCTCGACAAACCCGTAGAGCAAAACATTACCGATTTTCAAAATAATGTCTGGAACGCAGTCAAGCCCGTGGTTTCGACCATTGAAGCGGCCGGAATCATCTGCGGCCTGATATGCAAAAAGTTGAATGTGCAAAAAGCCTGCATATATCTCAACGCCGGCTACGAAGCGGTAAAAACCATCGGCGACAATACGGAATTTATGACGTTTGAAGCCATGCCGACAAATCAGCAGATAAATTTCGCGGATGCGGGCACAACACAGATAAAATTAGATGCCATTGGTCAGATGTTTCTGCAAACGATGCAGGATTTGGATGTTTTGGCGATTGCAAATATAGTTACGCAAGTATTAACGTCGAAATCGGCGGAAGAATATAATCTTTCGATTGCACAGGCACTGCTGGAAAACTTCACACCGGCAGTTCGACCCACACAACCCACACCGCCAACCACGCCCGCACCGCAGCCGATGATACCGCCTTTGCAGCCGCAGGCAAAACCGCAGTCATCGCAAACACCGCCGACACAACAGACAACTGTTCAAACGCCGCAGGAGCTTCAGGAACGAATTGCTGAAATCGCCGCCGGCGCCGCGCACGAACTGAACAATCCGCTTACGGTAATTTCCGGCAGAGCGCAGCTTCTCAAGCAACAGGAAACTGACCCGACAAAACGATTGATGCTCGAGCAGATAACCGAAAAGACCGGCCAGGCTTATGAAATCGTCGGCCAGCTTATGAGTTATGCCCGCCCGTCAAGCCCGCAGATTAGAACGGTTTCGCCGTTTATAATGATTAATAACTGCATTGAAAAAGTAAACGCTCGTTATCTGGATGAGCCGGTCGATATCACAATCGACAGCAGCATTGAGAATCTTAGCGATATCGAAGTCGATTCCGAACAAATCGTCGAAGCTATCTCGCAGATAATGTACAACTCACTGGAATCGTATGAAAGCGGCAACGGCCCTGTCATAATTTCCGGCAGCGAACATGTCCAAGGCTTTGTAGAAATCCGCATACAAGACCAGGGTTGCGGCATGAGTGAAGAAACATTACAAAAAGCCGCCGAGCCGTTTTACTCCGACAAGCCTGCCGGCCGCCAGCGTGGAATGGGTCTTGCTTTGGCCGCGAGCCTCCTGCAAAACAACGGCGGAAAAATATCATTCGATAGCCAAATCGACAAAGGCACAACAGTATCTGTCCAACTGCCCAAAACCGGTAAGTCCGAATAACAATGGCTGTTTAGTTTTGCCCACAATCGCCGCTTAAACACACTTTTCACTGCCCGCAAACAGTCTGTTTATTGGACGTTATTTAAACGAACAAAATAGTAAATCCCTTCTTAAATGACATCATAATTATGCCGAAGTAGAGAATAATGAAATGATATTATGTCCTTTAAGGAGACTGACTTTTGAAGGAAGAAAGAAATATTAGGCTGCGTAAGGTTGTCAGGAAACTCAACCAGGTCAAGAGATCACAAAAAAAACAGATTGACATTTTATGTAATGACATCCTAACTGCGCACGCTGATTTTATAAGTCATCTGAAAAACTTTCAGTTCGCCGCTGATTTTTACGAGAACATTCTGGGCATAACAAATTCCGAACAGCTTGCCCGAAATGTCGGCGAATATCTGACGACCAATCTGAATGATATAAATATGGCGATAGTGTTTATGTTTTCCGGCCGTCCGCAGATTTATATTTACTCCACCGACACAGCACTTGAGGACATCCCTTCGCAAATAGGTCCGTATATGACGCCGCGAATGGTGCAGTTAGTCTGCCAGACCGGCAATATCTGCACATCCGACCAGTTATGCGAAATGGGTTTCTTCGCGTCACCGGCAGTTTTGAAAAAAATATCATTGGCCGCAATCGGCCTTAACACCGCCGGGCCTGCATTGGGTATGCTTGTACTTTATCGTTCTGTTCAGCAGCCGTTAAGCAAATGCGAGTTGACGAAAATCGCTTCGGTAACGCCGGGCCTTTCAACTGCACTTAAGAATATGCAGAGCAGCGAAGCAATGGCAAACGCGTTTCCGCCCCACGCATAAAAAAAATGTAGGGGCAGACCTTTGTGTCTGCCCTTTTTTTCTAAATCACAAATTTCCCATTCTTATAAATCTTCTGTCCATCTGCAATGATTTCGCCATCATTCATATCCGCCAGCAAATCCCAGTGAATCGCTGATTCGTTCACGCCGCCGGTTTCCGGATAAGCTGCGCCAATCGCCATGTGAATTGTGCCGCCCATCTTCTCATCGAACAGCATATTCTTCGTGAATTTATTCGCACGCTCATTATTACCAATCGCCGCTTCGCCGAACCGCCTTGCGCCGGGCACATCGAGAATCTTGTTTAACAATTCCTGCCCTTTTGCCGCGGTGCCTTTGACAACTTCGCCATTTTTAATCTCCAACGAAATATCTTCAATTTCCTGCCCCATATAAATGCCCGGATACGAGAACCGCACAAAACCGTTCACAGAATCTTCCACCGGCCCGGTAAAAACTTCGCCGCTTGGCATATTAAACTTGCCGCACGAGTTAATCCATTTCCTGCCGGCAGTGCTAAACTTCACGTCGATATTTTTGCCTTTGAATTGAACAGCTTTTTTCGTATTGAGCAAATCGACAATTTTCTGCTGCTGACTTTCGAGCTTGTTCCAGCAAGCGACAGGGTCAGGCTCATTCAGAAAACAAACGTTATAAACAAAATCAGCATATTCGCTCTGACTCATTCCGCACTCCTGCGCCTCGGCACAGGTCGGATAAACGCACAGCGTCCAGCGAAACGTCCCATCGGCAGACCGCTGCATAAATGTTTTATTCAGCCCCGCTCTTGCGGCACTTGCCTTCTGTTTTTTCTCGGCAGGTGTGTTTTGCAGTTCTTTGACATTGAACGGCGCAATAACATTCAACAGCGCATCATAATTTTCATAAACGTATTTCGTTATCGGCGAAACATACTCAAGCTGACTGTCGGATGCGTTGTTGTAGAATATTTTTTCGGTACCATTCAGCGCGACTCTAAATTCCGGAAACGCGCCGACCTTCAGAGCTTCGGCATATACTTCCTTGAGCAATTCCTCGGCAAGATAAGTCGATGAAAGCAGCACCCTGTCGCCCTTTTTGAGCGCCAGTGAGTAATTGACCAGTAACTTCGCGTATTTATTCATAATATCCGACATAAAATTTATTCCTTTATTTTGCGATTGGTATATAGTATTTTCATATACTAAATACTATATACAATATACTGATAACTATCAACTAACAACCAATATGGAAATTTTTATAAATTCGTTCAGTTCGACGTTCCAGGCCGTGCTTCAAATACTGCTCATCGCCCTGGCCGCCGGCGTGCTTATGCGCAAAAATATCCTCACACAGGAGCAGCTTAAGGCAATTTCCGCACTGTGTGTTCGCGTACTGCTGCCCTGCCTGACATTCTCGAATATCGTTATCAATTTCCACCCTGATAAACTCAAAATCTGGCCGCTGATTCCGATATCCGCTGTGATAATGGTCGGCTTTGGCCTTTTGTTTGCAACGGTTTTATTTTGGCCGAACATAAACGACAAAAAGCATCTCTTCGCACCCGCCTCGCTGCAAAACGCAGGTTATTTAATTTTGCCGCTCGGCAAATTTTTGTATCCCGACCGGTTCGACGAATTCGCGATGTATTGTTTTCTCTACATCCTCGGCATAAGTCCGCTGCTGTGGTCGATGGGCAAATATCTCGTCAGTTCGCTGCCAGACGAAAAGCCAACACTCGCCGGCCTGTTCACGCCCCCATTCATTGCGAACATCGCGGCCGTACTGATTGTGCTTTTGAAACTTCAATGGCTCATTCCGAATGTAGTATTGAATTCCACAGATTTGCTTGGTTCGGCGGCCGTGCCTGTGGCGACATTTGTCCTGGGCGCAGTTTTGGGCAGTATAGTTTTCAGTATTAAATCTTATGTCGCCGATGCCATAAAAGTTTTAATTGTCAGACTCGTCCTCGTACCAATCATTACTATTGGAATTTTACTGCTGATCGGCCTGAATAAAAATTATCCGCTGCTGTGCGATTTGCTCGTTTTGCAGTCTTCGTCATCGCCGGCAACCGCGATTATTTTGCAAATCAAACACTACGGCGGGAAAGAACAGCAGCTCGGCTCGATTTTGCTTCTTTCATACATTGCGTGCATTATAACTATACCATTCTGGCTTGCAGTCTGGAAAATGATTATCGCATAATCACCCCCTAAAAAGCACAATAGTTCAATAATTTAACCGTTTATAGCAAGATAGTTACATTTCTTTTTAGTACACTTTATACATAAGTTTCGTTAATTTTCGTTTTTTGAAAAGGTATAGAGTATGAGTCGCGAGTTTTACATCGAGATGGCAAAATCAGGACTTGCTTTTCCAATTGGGGCGGATTTAGTTTTAAAAGAATATAAAGACCATGAAGAAATCCTGCGGGATGGTGTTCGTCTCGGCCACGTAATTGCCGAGGCCGCCAGACGCTTTAAAACACCTCTTGCCGTGCCGGTTATGGATTTGATGCTCGAAAAGGCGCTGATGCTTCGCGCGTTAGGTATTGCCGAGGCTGATATTCCCACCTGGCATTTCGCAGGCTGCCCAACCGCCGAACAGTTGAACACAATCCGCACAAAAATTCACGGCCCGCTCGACCCGCGTTTGCAGGCGAACGTGGACGCCATAAAATTCATCGCAGACAACACCGACCTTGTGCCGGTTGGTATGAGTATAGGCCCGTTTTCACTTATGACAAAATTGCTTTCAGACCCCATTACGCCCGTTTATATGGCAGGAACAGGTTTGTCGGCGGAAAACGACTCGGAAGTGAAAACCGTTGAAACGCTTATGGAATTGGCAGTTGAAATTATTCTGTGTTCATTGAAAGCACAGATACGGGCAGGCGCAAAAGCAATTTTTATCGCGGAACCCGCCGCGAACAAAGTCTATATTTCGCCAAACCAGATGGCACAAGGTTCGGACGTTTTCGACAGAATGGTTATGAAATATCTTCGCAAAATTAAATCCGAACTCGACGCTGCCGGCGTGGATTTGATTTTCCATTGCTGCGGAGAATTAACTAACGAAATGCTCAAGGCGTTTACTTCGCTGCAGCCGACGATGTTGAGTCTCGGCTGTTCACGCAAACTATGGGAGGATGCCGCGATTATTCCAAAAGACATTGTGCTGTATGGAAATTTGCCGTCGAAGAAATTCTTCTCTGACGATTCGATTACATTAACTGAAGTCAGACGCAATGCTTTAGAGCTTCACGAGAAGATGAAGACAACAGGCCATCCGTTTATCCTCGGCACGGAGTGCGATGTGTTAAACGTCCCCGGCTGCTGTAAAACGATTATGTCAAAGGCAATGGCGATAGTCGATTTCAACCGTCAGAACACCGAAGCGGATAATCTGAAATTCCCATCGCCTGACAAAAAGACAATTACCGTCAGCGCGTAAAGAAAAATTGGTGTCCGACCGTTTGAGCCAGACACCCCAATCGCTAATTATTATGAATCACCGCTATTCGATGTTTTTTAAATTACGGACAATTTGAATTAGACATATCGTTGCACTTGAGCCAATTTTCGGCCATTTCCGCAAAATCGACAAAGTTGACATAGCAGTCTTTATTTATATCGCCAGGCAAATACGAGAGACCGCAGTTGTCGGCCGTACTGAACTTCCACCTCCAGCCTTCCGACTTTATCTCCGGATTTGCACCGTCCGGATCATAGCAGTCAACACGCCAATAATAATCCTGAAATGAGTCAAGCGAACTAACAACAACAGAACTGGCATCCTGCTTATTGAGGATTTTTGTGTTTGTTCCCGGCATATTCGGGTCCGTACCGAACCAGACATCGCATAGAATAGTATCGCCGCTCTGACGAGGAGCAGGCCTGTCCCACGACAGCGTAGCTACATCAAACGGAATAAGATTAATCGCACCATTTGTAGGTCCGGGATTCGACGCACCATAACGGTAAGTAACTGATACATCGTCCCAGTTAATAGAGCCTATGTGAGTATCTGGGCCAATACTGCCTGCCGTCAAGCCTAAAAAAATCCTGCCGTAAGCAGCCTCAAGTGGCGCGGTCGAGGCGCCGGAAATAAACTTCCATGTATCATAGGGATCGGGAGTACCACTGGCGGGATCGCCATAAAAACGCCCTACTTCTTCATCGAAAATCAGAGTATTGGCGTCATCATACCACTCGACCTTGAAAATAGCGTCCCTGCCCGAAAGACCACCACCATCGCTTGAGAGAGTAATTGCCCACACACTAAAATCGTACTCATTGCCCCCTACAACAGGAAAATCCTGGAACATACCTGTATCATCCAACCATTCTTTCACAGCTTTGACGCCGCTTTTTACCGCATTAGCATCATTGTGACACTCGCCATTTGTGCCGTAAGTTGCCCAGCCTGGAATCAGAACAGTCTCAAACCTGCCTAAATCACCCTGTTCAAAGCCGGGGCTTAGCAACGCATTGGCCAAGGCGTTGCCGGCAGCAAAACCCATAACTAATATCACCAATAGGACAATCTTTTTCTTCATAATATATCCTTTCATTAACATGACAAGACACTCAACTTTTTTCAGCCGAGCACTCCAATCGTCAATTCATAAAAATCGTTATTAAGATGATTTTAAAACTATTGACAATTCGAATTAGACACATCGTTGCATTTGAGCCAATTTTCGCCCATTTCCGCAAAATCAGCAAAGTTGACATAGCAGTCTTTATTTATATCGCCAAGCATATACGAAAGATAGCAGTTATCGGCCGTATTGAAAGTCCACGTTTGGCCTTCCGACTTTATCTCCGGATTTGCACCGTCCGGGTCATAGCAGTCAACACGCCAATAATAATCCTGATTTGATGCAAGCGAACTAATCGCAACAGAACTGGCATCCTGTTTGTTCAGTATTTTAGTGTTAGTTCCAGGCATATTCGGGTCTGTACCGAACCATACGTCACAAAGAATAGTATCTCCAACCTGACGAGGAGCAGGTCTGTCCCACGACAACGCAGTTACTTCAAACGGAATAAGATTGAGTGCGCCATCTTCAGGTACAGGGTTCGACGCACCGTAACTGAAACTAACTGATGCATCATCCCAGAAAATTGAGCCTTTAATCTCAAACGCACCGTCGTGTCTATCCAAGTACAAACGAACTCTGCAGGTAACCGCCAGAGGCGGCGATGTCCTGCTGCCGGAAATAAACTTCCACGTATCATAGGGATCGCAGGGCTCTCCTACAACTTTCGCACCATAAAAACGCCCTATTTCTTCGTCGGAAATCAGGGTACTGCCCGCATCGTACCACTTGACATGGAAAACCGCATCAGCGAAGCGAAGACCAAGATCATCTCCTGAGAAAGCATAAGCCCAGACGCTAAAATCGTACCTATTACCCGCGATTACAGAAATATCCTGGTATAAAGAGGTATCATCCCACCATACTTTCACGGCTTTGGCACCGCTATGTACAAAATCGTTCGCTGAGGTATTACCAGTATGCCAACCCTTTGTGCCGACAGTCGTCCAGTTCGTCACATTCGGAGGATCAAACCTGCCTAAAGCACCCAACTCAAAGCCGGGGTTCAGCAAATCATTGGCCAAGGCATTGCCGGCAGCAAAACTTATAACTAATACCACTAATAGGACAATCTTTTTCTTCATAAAATATCCTTTCCTTAATTATAGCAAGACAGGGCGCTCAATTTTTTGTGATTGAGCGCCCTAACAATTCAAATACCAATTATTTCCTGCGTCTTGCAAGGAACAAGCTGCCCAATCCCAACAGGGCCATAGTTACTGGTTCCGGAACATAAACCATATTCGCGAACTC